>NZ_MSCJ01000003.1:1200000-1500000 GCF_002954615.1 Photobacterium angustum
AAGCTCAGAAGTTACCGCTGTGGTTGCTGTAATATCCGTCCAGCCCACATCAGCAAAACGTACCGTATCACACTGGTTAGCATAACTATTAAAAGCAACTGAGCTTAACGCTAAGGCAAGAAGTGTTTTTTTAGTAACAGACATAATTATTCCTTTGTCTTTTTATTTATCAGTATTAAGTACGTATATCCCACGTACTTATTGTGAATTGTTTCGTTGGGTCGTTTCCCAATCAGGGGCAATCCATACAGGTACATTGCCTGCAGGAAGCGGGGTTCTCTGTAAAATAAAATCAGCGGCTCGCTCAGCAATCATGATTGTTGGCGCATTAAGGTTACCGTTCGGAATCGTCGGAAATATAGAAGAATCAACAACACGAAGGTTTTCAATACCGCGAACGCGACACTGTGGATCTAGTACTGCCATCACATCGTTATCATCGCCCATTTTACAGGTACAAGATGGATGATAAGCGCTCTCTACATTTTCTTTTACCCACTGATCAATAGCCTGATCAGATGTGACATCTGCTCCCGGTTGAATTTCATCACCACGGTATTGATCCAATGCTGATTGCGCCATAATTTCACGAGTCAAACGAATACAGTCGCGCCAATCCTGCTTATCTTGTTCGGTAGAGATGTAATTAAATTCAATTTTAGGTTTCGCGTGTGGATCATTAGAAACAACTTCTACCGACCCTCTGCTTTGTGGCTTATTAGGCCCCACATGCACTTGGAAACCATGACCATCAAATGCAGCACGGCCATCGTAGCGCATCGCTGCAGGTAGGAAGTGATATTGAATATTTGGCCACTTTAACCCTTTACGCGAACGAATAAAGGCACAAGATTCAAAATGGTTAGTCGCACCTAAACCTGTACGAGTTAGTAGCCATTGCGCGCCAATTTTACCTTTGCTGACTAAATCTAATTTACTGTTTAAGGTAATGGCTTCATTACAATGGTATTGGAAGTAAACTTCTAAGTGATCTTGTAAATTAGCCCCCACCCCAGGAAGTTCGTGCACAAGGTTAATCTTCGCGTTCTCCAATACTGCAGCAGGTCCAATGCCAGACAATTGTAATAACTGGACTGAACCAATGGATCCAGCACTAGATATCACTTCTTTTGTTGCAAATACTTGAGATAGCTTACCTGACTGTTCAAATTCAACACCTACCGCTTTTTTACCTTCTAAAAGGACTTTTCGAGCCACAATGCCTTTTTTCAACGTCAGGTTTGAGCGTTTTAATGCTCGACGTAAATAAGCGTTAGATGTCGATGCACGCACACCTTTATCGACTGTCATATGCATGGCACCAAACCCTTCTTGTTGGTAACCATTGTAATCATCCGTTTCGGGATAACCGGCTTCTTTACCTGCATCAATAAAGGCTTGGTAAAGTGGATTGAGTGCCATGTCATTACCATTACACGTCCCAACAGGACCTTTGCTACCACGGTAAGCGTTACCACCTTTTATCCATGTTTCAGCACGACGAAAATACGGTAAACAAGCTTGGTAATTCCAGCCTGTTGCGCCTTCTTGTTCCCATTCGTCATAATCACATGCATGCCCACGTACATACACCATGCCGTTGATAGATGAACTACCGCCTAGTACTTTGCCTCGTGGACAATGTAATTTACGCCCGTCTAAGCCTTGTTCTGCTTGAGTTTCAAACTGCCATGCATATTTGTCACTGTTCATTGGGTATGACAATGCCGTTGGCATTTGAATAAAAATACTGCGATCACTACCGCCAGCTTCTAGCAATAACACATCATATTCACCGCTTTCACTTAAACGGTCAGCTAATACACACCCTGCCGAACCCGCTCCAACAATAATGTAGTCATAGTGTTGGGGGTTATTTTGCTGCTTATTTTGATCCATCAAAATCGACTCCATCCGTTAAGCATAAGGACTTTGGTAATCGCCCAATTCAATAAGTACACTTTTGGTTTGGGTATAATGTTGTAAGGTTTCTATTCCGTTTTCGCGTCCAATCCCTGATTGCTTATAACCACCCACAGGCATTTGCGCAGGAGAATCCCCCCATGTATTAACCCAACAGATCCCTGCTTGTAATTGATGAATAACACGGTGGGCTTTCGCTAAGTTTTGAGTAAACACACCCGCAGCTAAACCATAGTGAGTATTATTGGCGCGAGCGATAACATCGGTTTCATCGCTAAACTTAATTACCGACATCACAGGCCCAAAAATTTCATTTTGAACATGAGACATAGATTCATCGCAATCAATAAAAACGGTAGGTTGAACGAAATTACCTTGTGCTAAACCATTATCAGTACATTGGTATCCACCGGTCAGCAAGGTGGCACCACTTTGTTTAGCGGCATCAATGGCTGATAACACTTTTGATAGGTGTGATGTTGAAATCAGTGCGCCAATTTGAGTCTCCATATTCATCGGATCACCAACGATTAATAACTCAGTTCGACGCTTAAGTTGCTCTACAAAGGTGTCATAAATAGCCTTATGAACATAAACACGTGTACCATGTGTACATACTTCACCTTGGGTATAGAAGTTAGCCACCATTGCCGCAGAAACAGCATGATCGACATTAGCGTCATCAAAAATGATCATTGGCGATTTGCCACCTAATTCCATCGTGACCGACTTTAAGGTTTGAGCACTATCAGCCATTACCGCTTTACCTGTGCCGGTTTCACCTGTAAATGACACTTTAGCGATCTCAGGGTGTGCCGTTAGCATCTGCCCTACTCGGTAATCACCTTGTACAACGTTAAATACGCCATCAGGTAGACCTGCTTCAGTAAAAATCTCAGCAAGCTTTAGAACCGAAAGTGGTGTTTCTTCTGATGGCTTGAAAATCATGGCATTACCAGCTGCAAGCGCAGGCGCTGATTTCCACATCGCAATTTGGATCGGATAATTCCACGCACCAATACCTGCACAAATGCCCAATGGTTCTCGACGCGTATAAAAGAACTGATTTTCACTTAAAGGTTGCTGCTCACCTTGAAGCCCAGGTGCTAATCCTGCAAAGTATTCAATAACATCGGCACCCGTTTCTATATCAACCGCTATCGCTTCTTGTAACGGTTTACCAGTATCTGTGACTTCCAATACCGCTAATTCGTCATTGCGCTCTCGCAGTAGCGCCACAGCACGTAATAAAATACGGCTACGCTCAGTTGCCGTCATAGCCGACCATATAGCAAACCCTTTTTTAGCTGCACTAATCGCTAATTCAAGATCCGCTTGAGAGGCTTGCCCAATGGTTGCTATCGGTTGACCATTAGCTGGGTTAATCGTTGTAAATTGAATATCAGACGATGCAGCAACATAGTTACCATCGATATATAGTGATTTCATATCCATTTGAAACTCTTAGAAATTATAATTTTGAATAAAAAGCCAGTTGCTTTTCTAAATAATCATTAATGATCATGCGAGCATTATTCGCATCAATACCTTTTGGATTTAATGTCCCACGTAACCAGATACCATCAATTAATGAAGCTATACCATGGGCAACTAATTCAGCTTGAGAAGATGGTAGTAGCCCTTTAAGCTCAATCTTTAAATGCGATAGCAAACGTTTTTCATTAACTTGCTGTAGACGACCCAACTGTGCGTCATGCATAGCGTAAGACCAAAATGCTAACCATGTTTTCGCTACTTTATTTTCTGCTTGGTAACCATCAAAATTGCTCATGATAATGGCATTAATTCGAGCTTGATGATTATTGCGGGGTATCTGGCTTAATGACGTTGTAACGCTCATTGATAAACGACGTAAAATTTCACGCATAGTCTCTTCTAATAAACCATGCTTACCACCAAAATAGTGATTGATAATCCCCGTTGATACTCCTGCTTCTTTACTGATCAACGAGATACTTGCTGCATGTAAGCCAACTCGTTCAATGACTGCCATAGTGGCATTTACAAGCTGTGGTTTACGAATATCAGGCATTCCAACCTTTGGCATAATGCTCCCATTTATTTTTTATTGAACGATCAATTAAGTATAAATTGTGACATATTTTTAACATTAAATCAAAATAAAACCAAAATCACAGTTTAAAAAACCATCAAACCAAAGGAAATTGCTAGATTATCAACACAATGACAAAAGCGAAAAAATGTTAACAACGAGACTGTGAGTTATGTAGTGATACATAACGAGTAGAATAACCGAGACATATTAGGAACAATTATTAAACATTGAGAAATCATATGTAACGAAAGAAATGAAATATTAGTAAGGTGAGCTATATAGCATAAACTCAATTTGTTTTTTTTATTTAGTTATTTTGGTTTATAGTATTCAAGCTAATAACTAGAAGTTTATAGATAATGAGTATAAAAAATAGAATTAATAATGTTTACCGTTACTTTGAGCCTAATTTAATCATTATTGGCTATCTTGGTAGCATTGGTTTTCCACTATACTTCTTCGTTTGGCATTATCTTTTCCCTCAACCTTATGAGAACTTTTTACTCAGGCTATTTTGTGGCGCTTTATTTATTCCATTCGTTTTAAAAGATCATCTTCCTTATTGGTTTTTACGTTATAAGGCGATTCATTTCATTGCCACAATCACCATTGGCTTACCTTTCTTTTTCAGCTATATGCTGATTATGAATGATTGGTCTATTCCATGGATCATGTCTTTCATGGCTGCGCTGTTTCTATCAATATTATTGATTTACGATGCTTACATTATCAGCGCTATCTCCATTATTGGTATAACGTTGGGGGCATTTTTTTCGTATGGCTTCCATCCGATAAACAGTGAGAATTTTCATTGGGGTTATATTGCAGTCATTAGCTTCTCATATGTGACAGGCATTGCTTCACATTATAGAAATCACATTCATTACGAAGATCAATTACTTTTTGCTCGCAGCTTTAGTGCTGGTATTGCCCATGAAATGAGAAACCCTTTCAGCTCACTTTACTCATCCATGGAACTCATGCTTGATATTCTTCGCCAAAAAAGTGATAACAAAGAAGGTAATGTTAATGAGCTAAAATCTATAATTAGAAGTAATATGACCGTTATTAATAATAGTAATGAAACAATTAACTTACTATTAAGCTCTATTAATGAACACGCTATTTCGAAAAATACATTTCAAGAATATTCTATTGTCAATATTATTAAAAGTTCAGTAGACAGTTTTGGCTATCAATCATCAAAAGATAGAAGTTTAGTTTCAGTTAATTTTAATAAAGATACAAATTATTTTGGTAGTGATATTTTATTTCGCTATGTGATTTTCAATCTTATGAAAAATGCTTTTTATTATAAAGAAAAAAGTAATTTCAATATTAATATCAATATCGACATTAATACAAACAATAATATTATAAAAGTAAGAGACACTGGTATTGGTATTCCAAAGAATAATATTGATGCTATATTTGACGATTTTTTCACACATGGTAAAAAAAATAGTTCAGGTTTAGGTTTGCCTTTTTGTAAAAAAGTGATCACAGCATTTGGTGGGGTGATCACCTGTCAATCTAAGTTAGGTGAATGGACTGAATTTACTATCCTTTTACCTAAAATCGATTCAAAATCAGTTAATAAGCTAAAATATGAGTTAATGTCTAAAAAACGCCTATTATACATAGGTGATAACAACAGTGATGTTTTTGAACTTCAGAAAAACTCATTTTCTCATGGCTATAATTTTAACACGGTTAGCCCATTTAAATTAATTGACATACCTTTTGATCAAGTAGATATGATTATTATTAACCTTGATAGTTACAGTGAACATGATTATTACTTCTCTAAGTTACAAGATAAACTCGCATTATTAACAACAAAAGTCTTATATCTACACCGTACACCTAAAGCATTAAATTTAATATTAAATGAAAAAATTAACTATAAACTAATCAATGCTAATAACATTGATAATAATTTCACCGATCATATCTGTCGATTCTTTTTTATTCATTTTAATAATCAAAAAAATACACCACGCTCAACAACAGATACAAAAAGTATTCTACTTGTAGACGATAATATGTCATTACGTATGTATACCGGAATACTCCTCCAACGTAGTGGGTTTCATGTTATTCATGCAGAGAACGGTGTTAATGCTCTAAAAAACCTTGAACTAAGCAATGTTGATCTTATTATGATGGATTTAGAAATGCCTTTAATGGGTGGCTTAGAAGCAACACAACAAATTCGTTCTAATAAAAGGTATGAATCGCATAAAAATACCCCCATTATTTGTTTCTCTGCATCACTTGATGAAAAGCAACAACAAGAACTTAGTAAAGTTGGTATGAATGGTTTTATTTTTAAGCCAGCAACTAAAGAGCAAATTTTCGCCAGTATTGAACGCTTTATTAACTAGAATTCACTTACCCACTATCGTTTACGTAAACGTAAAGCAATAATGGGTAAGAATTTATTCGATTACTTCAACGATAGCTCCTCTCGCATCTCTCGACATACAGTAAGTAACGTCGATATTTGCTCGTCACTAACATCACTATTTAAAGAAAAACGGATCACATTTTTATTTTTAGGGGTCGCTGGTGAACAGAACACAGAACCAAATACATCTCGAGATTCTAAGTAATCACGGATCACTTCTGTATCTTCATCATTACCACTTTCAAGCGCAATAATTTGTGACTGGCTCTTAATCTTATAGCCAAGGTTAACTAAACCACTACGTAATTTCTCAGACTGAATAAACAGCTGGCTACGCTTATCATCTGCATCTTTAATGACATCCAATGTCGCTTTTAATATTTCTAGCTCATGATTCAACAGCGCAGAACTGAAAATTGCAGGAAACGCAGTAAATGGGAACGACTTCGCTACATCTTTACTGCATAAAATCGCTCCTGCTCGGTAAGCGAATGCTTTTGCTAAACTCGCCGTTAAGAAATCAACTTGATCGGTTAAGCCTAATTCAGCGACTAATCCTGCACCATTTTTACCGTGTGTGCCTAGTGAGTGAGATTCATCTACCAATAAGGCACAACCATAACGATTGGCTATTTCAACTAAATCATGCAATGGTGCAACTGTACCGATTGTACTGTACACCGAATCGACCATGATTAACCCAGGACCTTCACGTTTAATTTGCTTTTCAAGATGACGCATATTGTTATGCAGAAATGTCTGAATATTTCCCTCTGCACGTTTTGCTCCATCCCATAACGACATATGAGCAAAGAAATCAATATAGATCGGTGTACCTTGAGGGATCAGGGTTTGAATTAATCCGACATTTGCCGCCCAACCCGACTGGGACAGCACACATTTTTCAAAACCTGTTAACGCAGCTAATTGTTCTTCAAATGTATCGCCATTTTCAGCTTGATGCTGAAAGACCGCAGACATCACTACTTCATGTTTATGATCTGTGATGGCTTTTAAGTGCTTCTGACGAATATGTTGATGCCCTGTGATAGCGAGATAATCATTACTTTGTAATGTTATTGAAGTATCCGAAGGCGTTTTACCTAATACTAAATGCTTTTTATTTTTTCGTGAGTAAATATCTGCCTCTAGATGTGCATCAATTTTTTTTTATGAAGTTTGGAAGTGATTTTACGTTAATATTTTTCATTTTTATTACTCTTTCTTTGTTAATAGGAGTAACAATATTAACAATAATATCTTCCTCATTCTAAATAATAATATTGTTAATCATTTTTTTCAGAAACAATTAACATTTATTTCAATTAAATAATTATTTAATTTTACAAGTGGTCATATTTTAATAAGGCTGTTTTATCTGTAAAATATCACTTTATTATTTACAAATTAGTTAATAAAATGACATACAACGCTGCTATTTTCGACATGGATGGTTTATTACTTGATACAGAGCGTGTCTGTATGGAGATATTTAAACAAACCTGTAAAGACTTTAACCTTCCCTACCTTGAACAGACCTACTTAAATATCATTGGACGTAATGAGGCTGGCGTTGAAGATCTATTACGAGTCAGTTATGGCGAAACCATGGACTACCCTGTATTTCGCAAGCAATGGAAGCAGGCTTACTTAAACATTGTTGAAAATGAAGCTATTCCTGTAAAAGATGGTGTTATTACGCTACTTAATTGGTTACAAACACAAAATATACCTATGGTTGTAGCAACCTCCACCAATCGGCAATTAGCATTAAAAAAATTAGCTATGGCTGGCTTAAGTGACTATTTTTCAGCGGTGACAGCTGGTGATGAAGTGACAAATGGCAAACCCGATCCTGAGATTTACTTGCTCGCAGCAAAGCGTTTAAACGTGAACCCTAGTACGTGTATTGCTTTTGAAGATTCAAATAATGGTGTTAAAGCTGCAGTTTCAGCTGGCATGGAAACATTTCAGGTAATTGATTTAGTGCAGCCCAGTGATGAAGTTAAAGCATTAGGCCATGGGATATATACATCAATGAATGAAGTACTTGCAAAACTTAAGTAGTAACTCATCATTGATATATACATGGGCAAACACAATACATCTGTGATTGCCCTGTTACTATATTTATCAATACCTATGACTCAATGCCCACTTTTTCACGACAATGTGGCTTTGAAAAGTCTAATTCAGGCCCTTTGGGAATGATACGCGTAGGGTTAATGTTTTCATGGCTCCCATAGTAATGGGCTTTGATATAATCAATATCAACCGTTTCAGCAATACCAGGAACTTGGTATAAATCGCGCAAATACCCCCAAATATTTGGGTAATCGGCTAAGCGTTTAAGATTGCATTTAAAATGCCCAACATATACTGCATCAAATCGGACTAATGTGGTAAACAAACGCCAATCTGCTTCTGTGATTTTATCACCAAGTAAGTATCGATTTTCCGTTAACCGCGCTTCAATCGTATCTAACGCATTAAACAGTGCCACAACGGCTTCATCATAAGCTTCTTGAGTAGTCGCAAAACCAGCGCGATATACTCCATTATTTATATTCACATAGACAAAATCATTTAAAGCATCAATTTCTGTTTGTAGTACCTCTGGGTAAAAATCAAGGCTATTTGCGCCAACGTTATCAAAGGCGCTATTAAACATACGAATAATTTCTGCTGATTCATTGGTTACTATGGTTTGATTTTGTTTATCCCATAGCACAGGTACTGTAACTCGCCCTGTATAGTGAGGATCAGCATAGGTGTAAATTTGATGCATAAATTCTGCATTAATGATGGGATCGGCAACAACACCGTCACCCGATGCGAAATTCCATCCGTCCTCTCCCATGAAAGCATTAACTACAGACATTGAAATCATGGGCTCTAACCCTTTTAATTTACGATAAATGATAGCTCGATGCGCCCAAGGGCAAGCAAGGGAAACGTATAAGTGATAACGATGAGGTTCAGCTTTAAAACCCGCTTCTCCAGAAGGCCCCGCTTGACCATCTTTCGTTACCCAATGGCGAAAGCTTGAAGCTTTTCGTTCAAACTTGCCTCCCGTCGATTTAGTGTCGTACCAATCAGTGTGCCATTTCCCATCCACTAATAATCCCATACTTCCCTCTCATCAATGTTCGTTCTTATTAATCAACCTAATATATAAACGTCTATTTTCAAACTTTAACGATTCACTTAGGGTGATTGATCAATCTGATTAGCGTACTGCTCTATTTCTTTACAAAACATTGAGGTATATAACAATAATAAATAGTAAAAATAATTACTTACGTCTTTATCGCATCTTGAAGTTACATCGCTGGGTATTGTTGTGATAATTTGCTGACATCGCGCATTTAAAAATACATACAAAGGCAGATTATGTTTAAAAAATTAAAAGCCTCATTAGGTATTGGTTCTGCAAAAGTAGATACTATTTTGCATAATCCTTCACTTTATCAGGGAGAGATATTACAAGGAAATGTGCACATTAAAGGTGGAGATGTAGAACAAGTCATTGATGCTATTTCATTAAAGCTCTGTACTGAAATGAAAGTAGAACTAGAAAATGGCCACAGCTATCAAACCTTTGTGTTAGGAACGATAAAAGTTAATCAACCTTTTACGATTCATGCCAGTGAGGAGAAGTCACTACCTTTTGAATTTAAACTGCATGATGAAACACCTATCACCCAACTTAACACTCAAAATAACCAATCGAAAGTATGGTTAGAAACAACGTTAGATATTGATTTCGCCATTGATCCTTCTGATCGTGATTTTATCGAGGTAAAACCTCTTCCAGCTATCGCTAGTGTCATTGCGAAAATTGAGAATGCAGGCTTTAATTTAATGAAAGCTGATGTGGAAAAAGGTTTTCTACAAGGCGGGCACTTTGCTTCACAATCGGGCTGTTATCAAGAAATCGAATTTCGTAATAGCGGATTTTTTAGCAATAAAGAAATTGAATTATCTTTTATTTTAGATGGCGCTGTCATTCACTGTCTTGCTGAAATAGATCGTTCTATGTCTACCCGAGGCGATCAATACACCTCATTCAGTATTAATAGAAATGCATCAGCCTCAGACATTAGTTATCAATTAGATGCGCTATTAAGAATGTAGATTAAGTATGATGTAGGAAAGTACAAGCAGCCTTGTTATCAAAGGGGATGTTGAAGAAGTTGAGGCTATCTTTGACGTAAACGACTCATTAAATATTTAATTTATCGTTAGCTCCCCTTAAATACTGTTTATCGCTAAAAGTTATTAAATTTAGTTAATTACGCTACTTTTTTAGCAAGCTTAGCTACCCGCTGATTCCATTTCGATTTTTTATCTTCAGTCGCATTAATTATTGGGCCAATATAGGTCTTAGATACTTTTTCAAAGCCACTAAAACCTAAAATAGTACGCTTCATTTGCTTGTAAATAGGATCACCATAAATCCAACGATAATAAAATGGTGGTGAGTCCATCGTAACTATCAGCTCGGCTGTTCTCCCTTTTAATAATCGCTGTGGTGTTAAGCTTTTAGCTTTAAATTTAAAAGCAAAATTGGGAAGAAATGTTCTATCAATTAACCCTTTTAATTTTGCAGGCATCCCTCCCCACCACAGAGGAAAAATAAATACTACGTGGTCAGCCCATAGAAGTGATGATTGGAAATGCTGTAGATCAGGCTCTAGCGGTTGTACTGCTTCATAGCCACTTACTAAATTGATATCAAAATCCATCTTACTTAAATTTAACAGCCTAACATCATTTTTCTCGCTAGCTGTGATATAGCTCTGTGCTAGTTCATGACAATAACTCTTAGCCTTTGGATTTCCATTAATAACTAATACTTTCTTACACATAGATGCCTCTCCCTTTTTGAGCTCAGCTTACACCTTGCCCTATAGGGAAGAGTCAATTAGTTTCTAAACACTTTTTAATATTGTCTTGGTATGTTTGGATCATCGATTGCTGCTGGTGCAATAGGTTAATTTGTTCTTCAATTGCTTTACTTTTCTGATCAAGAAATGTGCTTACAACATGCCAACTTAGCACTGTTTTATCTCCTAGCAGCCTCTTAAATTCCGCAAGACTAACCCCGATAGATTGTGCATCTTTAATCAAAATAACGGTTCTAACATGGTTATCATCATAAATACGATAACTCCCCTTTCGTACTACTGTTCCCAACAAGCCTAACGACTCATATAAGCGTATGGCTTTGGCCGACGCTCCTGTTAATTTAGACACTTCACCGATATACATCAGTTATCTCCTTGTTAATTGTCTTCCTTGTTTATCTATACGTTATTTAACAGGGCCTTTCTCAAACTGTATTAAGTTATCGGTTATGTCATTCCATGGTGCTTTAGATGCCGTGAAAATATGAAAACTCGGCTTATGCGTTGGAATATCATCTAAAATCCCTAAACGAATATTATGCTTGCCTGTTTTTAGTTTCTTTGAAAACAAACTTGAACCACAGATTCGACAAAAAGCGAGTTCCGTTTCTTCACTTTTTTGAAATATCGACACAGCATCTTCACCTGCTTTAAAGCGAAATTTCTCTGAGCTTAATCCTCCCACCGATGAGTAATCTGACCCCGTAAATTTACGACATTCAGAACAATGACAATTCCCCATATACTCAAAATCATCAGGCACTTCTATCTGCACCTTGCCACATAAACAGGAACCATTTAGTTTTTTCATTTCATCTTTCCCACTAAAACCAACGACATAACCCTAGTATTTAAATAAGCCAATTACAATAAGGAATCTCATATTCTTAAAAAGAAAAAAGCCGACGTATTTAACGTCGGCTTAATATTTTCTATACTATTTAAAAACTACTTGATAGAGCGTGCTAACTGAGTCGTTAACTCATCCACACCTTTAGACAGTGCTTCCACTTGTGCTGAATAACCATCTTTTGCTAAAGGTACACGGAATGAAAATGGATGTACGGTTTGTAAATCGCCATTACCATTAATCAATAACCATTCACCTGCCACTTCAGCAACACCGCTGTAGACACCATTAAACTGGTTAATACGCACTTGTAAGCGTGGTATACCTGCAGTAGACAATGTTGGTGTTAGCTGCGTTGCCCAAAACTGAGTTTGTTTTTGGCGTAAATCAAATGTGATTCGGCGTGTTAACTGTGTACTCAGAGATTCACCCCAAAGGTTTTGCTGCGCTTCAACAATTTCAGTGGGGCTGGTTTGGTACACTAAACCAGTACCAGCAAGATGTGCCGCAACGTCAACAGGGCGCACAATTAACAATGATTTATTACTAATGTTATGCGCAGTATTTGCACTGGTCGGCATCGGTAACATATATGTTTTTAGGGTTGGTTCTGTTGAACTACATCCAGTTCCAGCAAGCGCTACCGCTGCAATTAATAACCACTTTTTCATTATTTACGGCCTCCAACTGGAATAGGATCTTTCGCTTTCTCATCACCAAACACTAATGAATTTGGCTTTTCATTTAATTGACGAAGTACTGGTTGTAGTTCCGTCATGACTTGCTCAAATTGCGATAATGCACCTTGTAAATTTTGGTACGCTGCTGCATTTGGGCTAAAGCCATTTAGAGTGTTTTGGATCTCTTTCAAACTCGCTTTGATATCAGACGGTAATGTCTGAGTATCTTTTTGCTTAAGAATACGATCAAGATCTTGTGTAACACGCGCTGCTGAATTCATTGTTTTCTCAGATGCCTTTAGAGTCGCAGTCATTGAATTCAATGTATCTTCTACAGGAAGCTTATTAAATTTATTGAGTAAATTAGTTAGCTGCTTCTGCACTTCAGCAAGATCACCCGCTTTAGTTGGAAAGACTTCATAACCATCATATTTAGCCAGTTTTTCAGGTTTCTCACCTTTATAAACATCAGTGCCAATGTATAGCGCACCTGTTAATAAATTACCGGTTTTCAATGTTGCACGAAGTCCGTTCTTAAACTCTTTTTCAAGGTTTACACGTAAACTATCCAACGTACCTTCATCTGAATGGTTATATACTCGACCTAAATCGATACGTACCAATACAGGGATTTCTTCGCTTGTAAAACCTTCTTCACTGTTTGGTAAACGCAATGGCACTTTCTGTACTGTACCAATTTGAATACCGCGATATTCAATCGGTGCGCCCGCTTTCAAACCACGAATGGATTCTTTAAATAGCATGACAAAATTTAAGCGCTTATCGTACATTTTCTCGTGATAATCTTGCTCGCTATCGAATAAACGGTAATGTTTCAATTGTTTATTCTGTACCACACCTTGCTCATCAGATGGTGTTTGGAATGTTACACCACCAGTAATTAACGATTCCAATGATCCAATCTTGACGTTAAAACCTTCAGCACTCATTTGTACATTCATACCCGATTGCATAATGAACTTGCTGGTTGTGCGTACTAATCGATTATAAGGTTCAAAAATAAACAATTGGTAATTTGCTAGTTTACTATTGATATCAAAGCTCGTTTTCTCAACGCGACCAACAGTAAAGCCGTCATATAAGACAGGATCACCAACACTCAATTTACCGGCTTCATGACTTGTCAGTACAACACGTAACCCTTTCGCATCAGCAGGTGCAACAGGTGGTACTTCTAACGCTTCAAAATGATATTTATCATCTTTACCTTGGCCTGGTTGCATTTCAATATATGCACCAGAAAGAAGCGTATCTAAACCAGACACTCCCTCTTTGCCAATTCGAGGCTTAACAACCCAGAACTTAGTATCATTTTTCAACATACGCTCTGTATCGTTATCCATCTGCGCTGTCACTGTTATATAGCTATAGTCTTTACTTAGCTGAACTTTTGTAACAACACCGACTTTCACATTTAGAGATTTAATCGCGGTTTTACCCACTTCAATGCCTGAAGCATTAGGAAGGCGAATCGTTATTTCAGGCCCTTTACTATTAAGATATTGAACAAACATCCAAATACCAATAGCCAGAGCCACAACTGGAATGATCCAGATTGCAGATATTTGCTTCAGATTTTGTACTTTAGCCTCATTTGGCTGGTTATCACTCATTTTCTGTTTCTCGTTAATACTGGCTAGTGACTACTGATTAGATTCAGTAGTGTTTAACTCTGAACCATGATTAATTTTACTTTTTTCACCCCAAAACACCCGAGGATCGAAGTTCATTGCCGATAACATGGTAAACACCACCACTGTTGCAAAGCAGATTGCAGCAGGTCCAGGTGAAATAGCCATTAAGTTTTTCAACTGCACTAGTGCAACTAATATCGCGACGACAAAAATATCAACCATAGACCAGCGACCGATAAATTCTGTCATACGATAGATTTTCAAACGTTTTACAGACTCTCGTGTTGAGTCATTCGGTTTTTTACCTGCGCAGTAATAAAGCCACGCTAACGCAAACATTTTTGCCATAGGAATGAAGATACTAGCAATAAAAATCACCAAAGCGATTGGCCAAGACCCCATTTTCCACAACATCACCACACCACCCATGATAGTGGAACCTTCGGTTTGTCCTAGGCTTACGGTATACATCATAGGATACAAATTTGCCGGAATATAAAAAATAATCGAAGCAATTAAGTAAGCCCATGAATACTGCAATGAATGCGATGGATTGAAGCTATGAAGCTTGCTTTCACAGCGAATACATTTGGCATGATGGCTATCTGGCAGAGGGTTTATTTGGTTACAAACATGGCATCCCACATGATTATTCGATAAATGTGTATCACCATCATGAACCCCCTCTAGGTGTTTCATTGCAAAGAACTGATCCCATAACCATGTTCGATCAACTAATGAAACACATTTTACAACCAAAACGCTGTAAATACAGAATGCCCAGAATGAGTATCCCATCCCAATATGCGCTAACGCTGAAATTTTAACCAAACTCACTAGTACGCCAATGAGAAAAACATCCACCATTAGCCAAGGTTGAATCTTAAATAAGATACGACACAACAGCTTTATGGTTTTAGGATTCCCACTTACATACCCAATACGTTTAACATGCGCTGCACGGTAATAGAGGTACATTACCAACATGATGTAGACCGCAGGAAAAACCAATACAGTTAACATCAACAATAATGCAAGAAAGCTATTTTCAAAATGTTGCAATGTTTCTGCTGCATTAAGCAGCATGATTTGTTGCCCCATTCCATTCACGCTAAATGAGAGAAAAGGGAAAGAAAGGCTGAGTATCAACATAATCAAACATGCAAGACCGTACGCTAAAGGGCGATGAAACGGCATGATGATTCTTTTAGCTAAGGTATGCCCACAGCGAGGACAATCCGCCTTTTGTCCATCTTTGATATCTGGGATATCAACTACCAATCCGCATTCTTCGCAAGCGATCATCAATTCTGATGGAGTTTGTTGCTGTGGCGTTCGTGTTGTCATCGTTAATTTCTTTTTATCGCTATTCTTACTGAAATCGTATTGTGCTGTTGAATACATTTAATAAAGTTAAAACAGCGAGAGACAGTAAGAGTCGTGTTGCTTAGACAAAACCTAAACATACTAAATATAAACAGGCGCGTATTGTCTGTCTTCATTGCATTTAGAGCAAGAAACTTTAAGTTAGGAAAGTAAAAAAAGCCTTATTTTTAATGCAAATACAGATTTAAAACATCGTATTATAACAAGAAAATAATTGATATACGCAATATTTATGCGGATTTAACTCAAATACAATTTTTCAGTATTTTTTGCACAGATAACATCATTTAAATGAATACCCTTAATGTCATGAGTCCACCATGTTACTGTTACTTTCCCCCACTCTAAAACAAGGGTCGGATGATGAAATTCTTCTTCTGCTAATTGCGAGACTTTATTGCTAAACTCCCACGCTTGTTTGTAATTACTGAATTTAAATGTACGAGTTATACGATTTACACCGTTAGGACTAATAATTTGCCATTCAGGTAATGCCTCCATGTATTCAGCTAAAACTTCATCACTTAATTTTGGTGAACCTGAATGGCATGCTTCACATTTCAATTTATCTAAACTCGTCATTGATGGTTTCCTTTTAGGTAAAGATGGCAGCACGTAATCCTTTTCGCTGTGCTTCTGCTACCAACCCGAAAATATCTTGATTAGTAACTTGGTAAAGTTGCTCCATACTTTCCAGTACAAAATATTTAGGTTGTAATATGTCGATTCTATATGGCGTCCTCATTACTTCTATAGGATCGAACGCAACACGTTGCGGTATAGTACTGGCTGTCGCGTAATGTGTTTCTTGTGGCGATGATAAAATACCACCGCCATAGACTTGGTATTTACCATTTTGGTTTAGCAAACCAAATTCAACCGTAAACCAGTATAGCCTAGCTAAATAAACTCTTTCCTCATGCGTCGCTTTTACACCGAGTTTTCCATAAAAATGCGTAAATTGTGCAAAATATGGATTGGTTAGCATTGCGCAATGTCCAAATACTTCATGAAAAAAATCAGGCTCTTGCAAATAATCTATATCAGCCTTTGTACGAATAAAGGTGGCAACCGGAAATTGTTTGCGTGCGAGTAAAGAAAAGAAATGATCAAAACTTATTAAGGCAGGCACAGCAACACATTGCCAACCCGTGGTATCAAGTAATACTCGGTTTATTTCTTTTAATTGAGGGATATGATCGCGAGGTAAATCTAATTCAGCTAAACCCGCTAAATACTCATCACATGCCTTGCCTTGCACGCAATGAAGTTGGCGAGTTATAAGATGATGCCAAATGGCATTTTCTTCTTCAGTCCAAGTAATAACCCCATTACGATCAACAGGCTTTGAGACATAGCAATGCCTTGTCGGATTACTACTCTGATTCTTTTGCATAATAGCCTCCGTTTTAGACTAACCACCAACCGACACTATTATTTTTATTATTAACTCTATAAATATTAGAAGTGATCCTCGTTATCAGCCATTTTTATCACTAAAAAACAGACTTTAATGCCTAATTTGACTAACACTTAACCGGATTGATGATGCAAAAAATGTAAACAAGAATGAACATCTTTAATTCTGCATCTTATCAATAATATTGCGATTTCTGCACTTTCAACCACAGTTAAGTGATAGCAATAGTAAATAATGAGGCAAGGAATGCATAAATGGTTTCAGTTTCCGATTATTGAAGGGCTATCAAGCAAACAAGCACATTGTGACTTACCCGAGGACAGTTTCGAACGTGAATGCGGTCGAGAAGGTTTTTTTGGCCCAGCAACGCACATGTACCATAAACATCCTCCTACAAGTTGGGTGTCATGGTGTGGCGAGCATAAACCAAGAGCTTTTGACGCTTTAGCTTTGCCCCAGGTCGGTAATACGCCTTGGGATGCACCATTATTACTATCAAATAGCGATACCAAACTGCGTGTATGGCAAACCAATAAAAGTATGGATCATCTAGTGCGAAATGGTGACGGTGACGAATTATTGTTTGTTCATCAAGGTAGTGGAGATTTGTATTGCGATTATGGTCATCTGCCTTTTAATGAAGGGGATTACCTTGTGCTTCCTCGCTCTACAACATGGCGAATTGAAACGCCCAACACGGTTACTTTGTTGATGATTGAAGCAACCAATAACAGTTTTAAAAGTGTTGATCATGGGATTGTCGGTGAACATGCCCTCTTTGATCCCGCAATACTTGAATACCCTAAAATCAATGCTGCATTTAAAGCACAACAAACAGAAGATAATTGGCAGGTATTCTTAAAAGCGCGTAACCAGATTAATACAATTAGTTACCCGTTTAATCCCTTAGATAGCATTGGCTGGAAAGGTAATCTAACGGTACTAAAACTTAATTGGCGTGACATTCGTCCACTCATGAGCCATCGATATCACCTTCCACCATCAGCACATTCTACCTTTGTCAGTGATAATTTTATTGTATGTACCTTTGTACCTCGTCCCGTTGAAAGCGATCCTAACGCTTTAAAAGTGCCTTTTTTTCACAGTAACAATGATTATGATGAAGTAATTTTTTATCACCGTGGCGATTTTTTCAGCCGAGACAATATTAAACCCGGCATGATCACGTTTCATCCTTGTGGATTTCCACATGGTCCACACCCTAACGCTTTAATAAAAAGCCAACAAGCACCTAAAACATTTATCGATGAAGTAGCAGTAATGATAGATACTCGAAACCCTCTCGATATTTCACCCAATGTTAGTGAGGTTGAATTACATAATTATGTGGCGTCATGGCAACGTCATCAACATCCTGAATAACAATAAAAGTAAGGATAACAACAATGAAACTTGCTTCATTACAACAAAGTAGAGATGGAAAGCTCATTGTCGTTTCTCGCGATCTTAAATGGGCGGTATCAGCTCAACATATTGCACCTACCATGCAATATGCACTGGACCATTGGACTGACGTCGAACCCATTCTTAATGATCTTTATCACGCACTAAATAGAAAAGTGCTTGAGCATAGTTTTGTTTTTCAGCCAATGCACTGTGCATCTCCCCTACCACGCGCTTTTCAATGGGCAGATGGTAGTGCCTACGTTAATCATGTTGAGTTGGTGCGCAAAGCAAGAGGTGCAGAGATGCCAAAAAGTTTTTGGCAAGACCCTTTAATATATCAAGGTATGTCAGATAAGTTTTTAAACCCTACACAGCCCATCGAAGTTGAAGATCTTAATTGGGGAGTTGATTTTGAAGCTGAAATAGCCGTTATTACAGATGATGTCCCTATGGCGACAAGCGTAAAAAATGCTGAGAAACACATTAAATTGTTAATGCTTGTTAACGATGTGTCGCTAAGAAATTTAATCCCAACAGAGCTGGCTAAAGGCTTTGGTTTTTTTCAATCTAAACCTTCATCGTCTTTTTCTCCTGTCGCGGTGACACCTGATGAGTTAGGCGAGTCATGGAAAGAGAACAAGGTCAATAATCGACTTTATGTTCACTTAAATCAGCAGCTATTTGGTAACCCCAACGCAGGTGTTGATATGACATTTAACTTTGCCCAATTAATTCATCATGCAGCCAAAAGTCGTCCATTAACCGCTGGCACTATCATAGGTTCAGGAACAGTTTCTAACGTAGATAGGTTATCTGGCTCTTGTTGTATTGCTGAAAAACGAATGCTGGAAATTATAGAACAAGGCGAGCCTCAAACTCCCTTCATGCAATACGGTGATAGCGTAAAAATAGAAATGTTTGATGCTGATAAACATTCTATTTTTGGGGCTATTGAACAAGCCGTTATTCCCTTTATTAAACATTAACTTCAAGTACATTCATTACTCACAGAGAGCTGAATTATGGCATTTACCCTATATGATTACTTTCGCTCATCAGCCTCATATCGAGTAAGAATTGCCTTAAACATTAAGCAGTTAGATTATACCTGTGTGCCGATCTCGCTACTTGATGATCAACAAAACAGTCACCACTACAAAAACATTAATGCTACGGGCTTATTACCTACACTTGAACATAACCAATGTTACATATATCAATCTCTCGCTATTATCGAATATCTTGAGCAATGTTATCCAACACCAAGTTTACTGCCTTGTAACACCATAGAAAGTGCGCAATGCCGAGCCTTTGCGTTATCCATTGCCTGTGATATCCATCCGTTAAATAACTTACGTGTACTCAGATATTTAGAACGAAAATTAACTGTTACAGCAGAACAAAAAAAACAATGGTATCACCACTGGATAGATCAAGGTTTTACTGCACTGGAACAGCAGCTTGCCAGTAACAATAACCCTGAAAAGTTCTGTTTTGGACTTGCCCCAACCTTAGCCGATATATTTTTGATCCCTCAAGTGTATAACGCCCGACGTTTTAATATTGATTTATCAAAATTTCCAATCATTAACGCCATAGAAAAACACTGTAACCAGCTTGAGCCTTTCATCAAAGCAGCACCTAATCTTTAATTCTTCAGCAAAAATAGAGTATTTTAAGAAGGACGGAGAACATACTAATGACTGATGATTATAAGCAATGTCTCTGGAAGCCAAGTCGAAAACGCATTCAAAATAGTTTGCTGTATCAATTTATGGTGCAGATCAGCGAACAACACAAACGTCTATTTCATGATTATACGCAATTGCATCGCTGGTCTATAAAACATAGTGACCAATTCTGGCAACAGCTATGGCAATTTTGCAATGTAATTGGCAACCAAGGTGAAAACATTGTCTATTGTCCAACACACAGCCCTATTCCCAATAAAGATCAACGCTGGTTTCCTGATGCCACGCTCAATTTCGCCGAAAATTTACTTGCTTACAGCACGAAGCTAAGCCAACAAGATGCAATTGTTTTTTATAACGAACACAGTTTTAAAGATACAGATAAGCAACATGCCCAACAGCGACTATCTTGGCAACAACTCCACCAGCAAGTAGCAATAGTCGCACAGTATTTACAACAACAAGGGGTACAAAAAGGCGATGTGGTTGCCGCTTACATGCCTAATATTCCGCAAACAGTTATTGCTATGCTAGCGACCACCTCTTTAGGTGCGGTATGGACATCCACTTCTCCTGATTTCGGAACTGAAAGTGTTGTTGAACGCTTTAGTCAGACCCGACCTAAAGTTATTTTTACTACCGATGGCTATATTTATAACAACAAAACAATAACCAGTTTAACCACATTGGCAGAGGCTTTATCTTCCCTTCCTAGTGTCAAAAAATTAATTGTTTATCCTTATATAAACCAAAATCCTATCGATAAACTACTGTTACAAAGTCCTTCCTTACCTTCTCATATCACCGTGAGTACATGGCAAGAAATGGAAGATGTTATTCATTACCCTGATTTAACATTTACTTCTACGCCCTTTGATCATCCGCTGTATATATTGTATTCATCAGGTACTACGGGGAAACCCAAGTGTATTATTCACTCTGTCGGTGGAACCCTATTAAATCACCTGAAAGAGCACCAATTACACTGCAATATTAAACCTTCCGATCCCATTTTTTATTTTACGACTTGCGGTTGGATGATGTGGAACTGGTTAGTAAGTGGCTTGGCATCAGGCGCAACACTCGTATTATATGATGGATCGCCTTTATCCCCAGATCCTTATCAATTGTGGAAAATGGCAGACAAAGAAAACCTACGCTTATTTGGCACTTCCGCCAAATATTTAGAGACTATAGAAAAAATGCAAGTCACACCTAAGAATAACGTGACATTGTCACAACTTGCTGTCATTTGCTCTACAGGTTCAGTACTCGCGCCTGAGCAATTTGACTATGTCTATAAGTACATCAAACAAGATATTCAGCTCTCATCAATTGCAGGCGGTACAGATATATGTGGTTGCTTTGCCATTGGCAATCCAATCGGTGCTGTGTGGCGTGGGGAATGCCAAGTAAAAGCCTTAGCGATGGACGTTAATGTATTTAATCAGGCAGGAGAAGCTATTTTTGATACATGCGGTGAACTTGTCTGTTGCAACAGTTTTCCTAATCAACCCATCGCATTTAGCCAAGATCCAAAGGGCGAAAAATATTTTCAGGCTTACTGGAATACCTACCCCAACACTTGGCACCATGGCGATTATGTCAGTGTGTCTCATCACGGCGGACTCACCTTCTATGGGCGCTCTGATTCAATATTAAATCCCGGTGGTATTCGCATTGGCACCGCTGAAATTTATCGTCAAGTCAATCCGTTTCATGAAGTCATCGATTCTGTTGTTGTTGGACAGCAGCACCAAAACGATGTTCGAATCGTTCTCTTTGTTCAATTACAACAAGATTTAACGCTCGATAATATCTTAATCAATCGTATCAACACGCAACTGCGCAATCAGTGCTCTCCCCATCATGTCCCCGCAAAAATTTTACAAGTTTCTGCAATTCCCAGAACTAAATCAGGGAAAATAGCAGAAAAAGCAGTGAGAGATGCCATCCACCAACGAAATGTTGTAAACACAAGTGCTATCGCCAACCCAGAAAGTTTAGAGCAGTATAAAAATAGATCAGACTTAGCGTGATAATACGCACAAGAAATAGGTAAGTTAATCTTCTACTCTTCTAACACAGCATTGATTGCTTCTTTAATTTCATCACTAGAAAAGCCTTTGCTTGATAGATAACCATAAGCTTTGCTCTTTTCTTTAAAATCGGTGAGATCATAGCGTTTCTTAGCTAATGCTTGTTGGCAGTTGTAGTAGAAATCTATTTCGCCTGATTCAATAAGTTCATCAAGTACGGTATCGAGTTCTGAGATATCAACATGCTTCATTTTTAGCTCTTGCGCGATTAATGAGCGCCCTTTTAGCTTTTTGGCAAGTTTAATCACTTCAGCTTCAAGGTTGGCATTCTTGCCTTTGATTTGCGCTTTGGTTAGTAAGGTATCTGAGGCGCTATGCTCTGAAATACCACGAGAAATATCCTCCATACTAAAGCCACGTTTTAGTAAATCATTGACGACTTTCTCTGCCGATGTGGTTGAGAAGTCTTTAAAACGTGCCAAGCGTGTGTTAATCATCGATTGCTCACAGATGTCCATGCGTTGCATAGTTTCTGTGATTGCTTGCTCTATGGTGAGTTCATCGATGCCTTTGGTTTTAAGCTTTTGCTGGATATATTTGCGCCCATATTGGCTATTAAAGGCCAACTCACAGAAGTGTAATGAAAATGCATAGTCGCTTTTGAGGTAACCATAGCTTTTCATTTGTTCAATTACGGTTTCGACCCACTCTTTATTTTCTGTTTTTGCTTCAAGTTTTTTGCGTAACTCAAATTCTGAGTGATCACGTAAGTTCAAGTGGTAAATCGCACTATTAATGACGTTTTGGATAGTAGAAGCAGGATAAGGTTTTTTCATACGGTATCGGATGTGGCTAAAAGTTATCGTAATAATAACAGTTTATAATGCTTAAACGAAAAAAGAGGCACTCATTGAGCGCCTCTTTGTATTTGTTGTTAAGTTTCTATTTCATACTATTAGCTAGTATTGAGACTTTGCGTTTTGATTAACGGTGTAGATCAAAACGGTCAGCGTTCATTACTTTAACCCAAGCATTTACGAAGTCGTTAACGAACTTCTCTTCTGAGTCAGAACATGCGTAAACTTCTGCAAGTGCACGTAGTTGTGAGTTAGAACCAAATACTAGGTCAACACGTGATGCCATCCACTTTTGCTCGCCAGTCTTACGATCTGTACCTACAAACACATCTTGGTCTACAGAGGTTGGTTTCCATTGTGTAGACATATCTAGTAGGTTAACGAAGAAGTCATTTGTTAATGCTTCTTTACGCTCAGTGAACACACCGTATTCGCTGTTATCGTAGTTTGCACCAAGTACACGCATACCAGCCACAAGCACTGACATTTCAGGTGCTGTTAGTGTTAGTAGTTGTGCGCGGTCTAGTAGTAACTCTTCAGCAGCGACTGTGAATTTCGCTTTTTCGAAGCTACGGAAACCATCAGCGATTGGCTCAAGAACAGCAAATGATTCTACATCTGTCTCTTCTTGTGATGCATCCATACGACCAGCAGTAAATGGTACAGTGATGTCACGACCTGCATTTTTAGCAGCCATTTCCACACCTACACCACCAGCAAGTACAATTAAGTCAGCTAGCGATACTGTTTTCTCGAAGTTTGCTTGAATGCCTTCAAGTACGTTTAGCACTTTCGCTAGTTGCTCAGGTTGGTTTACTTCCCAATCTTTCTGCGGCGCTAGACGAATACGTGCACCGTTTGCACCACCACGCTTGTCTGAACCACGGAATGTAGAAGCAGATGCCCAAGCTGTTGATACTAATTCGCTGATTGATAAACCAGATGCAGCGATTTCTTGTTTTAATTTAGCAATATCCGCATCGTTTACTAGCTCATGATCAACCGCAGGGATTGGATCTTGCCATGTAAACACTTGTGCTGGTACTTCAGGGCCAAGGTAGCGAGATACTGGACCTAAATCACGGTGAGTTAGCTTAAACCATGCGCGAGCAAATGCATCTGCGAACTCTTGTGGTTTTTCAAAGAAGCGGCGAGAAATTTTCTCGTATGCTGGATCGAAACGTAATGCTAAGTCAGTTGTTAGCATAGTTGCTTTGTGTTTTTTCTCTGGGTCAAATGCGTCTGGGTGTACTTCACCACCTTTTGATACCCACTGATAAGCGCCTGCAGGGCTCTTCTCAAGTTCCCACTCATTATAGAACAGGCTGCTAAAGAAACCGTTGCTCCACTCTGTTGGTGTTGTTGTCCAAATAACTTCTAGACCACTTGAAATCGTATCTCCAGCTTTACCGCTACCGTAGCTTGATGACCAACCGAAACCTTGCTCTTCAATTGAAGCACCTTCAGGTTCTGCACCTACATGTGCTGCATCTGCTGCACCGTGTGTTTTACCAAATGTATGACCACCAGCAATAAGCGCTACTGTTTCTTCGTCGTTCATTGCCATACGAGCAAATGTTTCACGAATATCGTGTGCCGCTAGTAGTGGATCAGGGTTACCGTCTGGACCTTCTGGGTTAACGTAGATAAGACCCATTTGTACTGCTGCTAGTGGGTTTTCAAGGTCGCGTTGCTCGCTGTCTTTTTCGTAACGTGTGTCATCAGCAAGCCATGTTTTTTCTTTACCCCAGTAAACGTCTAGCTCAGGTGCCCAAATATCTTCACGACCACCAGCGAAACCAAATGTTTTGAAGCCCATTGATTCTAGCGCAACGTTACCAGTTAGAATAATAAGGTCAGCCCAAGAGATCTTGTTGCCGTATTTTTGCTTGATAGGCCAAATTAGACGACGGGCTTTATCAAGGTTTACGTTATCAGGCCAGCTGTTTAGTGGCGCAAAACGTTGGTTACCTGTACTCGCACCGCCACGACCATCAGCTGTACGGTAAGTACCAGCACTGTGCCAAGCCATACGAATAAAGAAAGGACCGTAGTGTCCAAAATCTGCAGGCCACCACTCTTGAGAATCAGTCATTAGCTCACGTAAGTCTTGCTTTACAGCTTCAAGATCTAGCTTTTTAAATTCCGCAGCGTAATCGAAATCTTCACCCATTGGGTTTGATTTACGATCATGCTGGTGAAGAATGTCTAATTTAAGTTGGTTAGGCCACCAATCACTTGGAGAAGTACCATTGCCAGGGTTAATTGACGGATTAACCGCGTGCGTGTTGTGGAATGGACATTTAGACATTGGGTGTTTACCTCATTATTTTAATTAGTATTATTGTCATTAATTTTTCAGCTCTATCCAATATAGCTTTTAAGCATTAAATGACAATTAAATAGGTTCGTTAAATTTGAAATTTAAAATTGGATATAATTCTTTTTAAGCATTTAACACTCAAAAAATTAACAGGAATTCTTCATCTTTAACGAGAATATTAAACTGCACCAAAACAAAATTTTAGATTTGATTTAAATCAAAAAAAAATTATTTACGAAACACAATCTCGTTCGATGGCGTAAATTTAAATCAATTGAATGATGGTGGCTAATACTATAAATCTATTGATTCAATAGGCGGTAATTATCAAGAGATGAGAAACACAATAATGTTATTCCTAAAAAGAATTAGGCTTTTGTGTGGGACTTTTAATCTTGTAAGTCATAATTAAAAAAAGTGATAGCCTGAAAGGATATCACTTTTTTATTTTTATCTTGAGACTACTTTTTTATTGTTTCTATAGCTGGTAACAATAACGATATTTTTAAACCTCCATCATCTGAACGACCCGCTTCTACTTGTCCTCCAGTGACTTGCATCGCTTCTTTTACAATGGCGAGCCCTAAACCATAACCCCCAGATTGTTTATCTCGTGCACCCTCTATGCGCGTGAACGGATCAAAAATATGTTTTAAATGTTGTTCAGGTATCCCATCACCATCATCTGAAACCGATACCACAACATAAGACTTATCCGACTTCGTTCTTATACTGGTATGAATTGTAATATTTGCTTCACTTCCAGCATATTTAATCGCGTTACCTATTAAATTCTTAATTGATCGTACTAGTAATCGCGCATCGGTCTGAACCATTGGTAGTGTTCTATCAATATCTTTAATTATCGATTGACCATGCGCTTTAAGCTGCAGGCATTGATCAACCGTTGACTCACAGAACGTTTGAACGTCGACAGGAATAAGCTTGATATTCGCTTTCGCATTATCAAATTGACTGAATTCAAGGATCTCTGTGACAAGTTCATTCATCTCCTCTGATTCTTGCTCTAACCGATCCACTAAATGCAAATGCTCAGATGAAGTACGCTTTCGAATTAAATGTAATGATAAACTATGCCTAGCCAAAGGGGTTCGAAGTTCATGAGAAACATCACGAATTAAACGCCGTTGTTTCTCTGTTAATAATTGTATTTGATTAGCCATATTGTCGAAATCAGTCGCTAATTCATTAAACTCTTTTACTTTGTCTCCCATAACATGAGCGACACGCACTGAGAAGTCACCATTCGCTAAGGTACGACTCGCTTGTCTTAAAGTGTCTAATGGTCGCTGCAAATAGCGTGCGATAATTAACGAAAACATTAAGGTGATCAGAATAGCAATCACTACCTGTATTAAGCCAAAGTACAAAGAAAAATTTTTAGCTGGATGCAATTCATGAGGTAACTGAACCACCAATTTATTACCATTTTTTAGAGGTATCGTAAAAATGGGTTGATTTACACGAGAATCTAAAATTGAATTTAATGGTCGAGCAAATTTCAGTTTAAACTTAAAATGGGGATGCATTATTCGGGTGCTTATCTCTTTGTTATCACTGTTAAGAGCAAAAGCATAATATTTTTGTTTACTCTCCCACTGAGCAAGTCGCTGAGGGTCACCGTTTTCAGTAAGCAAAGGCTCTACATCTGTCGCCATCTTCATAATATCTTGTTGTACATGTTGAGGCACATGCAGCAAAGTTTTAACTAGGGCTATTTCAGCTAAATTCTGAAGCCCTAATATGACCAGTAGCCCTACGGTAAAATAAGAAAAAAGTCGGAAAACTAAGCTTTGCTTATGCAAAGGAAGTCGATGCTTTCCTTGTATCACATTAGAAACACTCAATTGTTTATACTCCTAAACACTTGCTTCTCTTTTTATCTATAATAACTAGCAATTCAGCCTATCCTAGTCACAAAATATGCGCCTGAGATAGACGATACTGTAGTTTTACATGACAATAGTTATAGCGTTTATTTTTAGCATTCTTACTAATTTAAAATTATGCTTCTCACTCTATTCATCACAGCAAAAGGAAGTTCTATGATGAAGACCATTATTAGTTTACTGACATTATTATTAGTCGGTTGTTCATCAGGTTTACAAGTCTCTGTTCCTGATTCAGTTTATGAGAATAATCAAGCCACAGGTTATCTTGTCGGTACTCTGGGTGCTAATACCGAATGGCCGAAAACAGGTAAAAATCTGATCACAACGATTAACATTCGCCCTCTAAACACCAACACTCCTAGTATTGCGGATAGTAATATTATTACGATCACCAATAACAATGAAGATGGGCATTTTGAAAATCCAACAATTAGCGGCCATTTGTTTAATATTGAGTTACCCGTTGGACAATACGAAATTTTCAGTATTCAACTAGAAGGCTCAGATGGTAATAAAACGCTGATCTCAAAAAACAACAGCAAAATGGATATTACATTTTCTATTAGTGCTAACCAAGCCAGTTATATTGGACAATTTCTTGCCGTTAGCCGTATAGCGAAAAGTGAACTTTGGAATCTTGAGTATCCAAGTGGGTATGGCTATTTACAGCATAGCTACGATCAACAACGTGATGAAACATTATTTTCTCAACAGTACCCAAAACAACAAGCGACTCCTTTTAACCTTGAATTACTCACTTTTACTGATAATCGTGTATTAAAGAATTGATGGTTCTCTATTATCTAGACCGAAAAAATAAGACGATCATTGATCGTCTTATTTTTTATCTTTGAAACAAGCACATTACTCCGAAACACACGAAGAATAGCTGTACCCTCGCCCACGTATTGTTTTGATGTGCTGTTTAGACATTCCTGCTAATACCATTTTTCGACGAATATTACTGATATGCATATCAAGATTACGATCAAACGGGCTAAGTTCTTTCTTTAAAACGTCTTTTTGTAATGTGGCTTTTGAGACGACAATATCATTATGCTTAATTAGGTATTTAAGCAGATCGAGCTCGGTACCAGTTAAAGGTAGGCGAGAAAGCTGACTTTCTAATTCAACCGATGATGAGGGCAAAGAATGGCGCTGGCGCTCTAAACCGACTCTTCGTAAGATTGTCGAAATACGTACTAGTAATTCTTCAACTTTAAATGGTTTAACCAAGAATTGATCCGCGCCAGCCTGTAAACCATCAAGCATCGTTGTTTCATCTCCTAATGCTGTAAGCATAAGGATTGGTGTTGCAAAACGCTGACAAATACGACGAGCAACCTGCATACCATCAAGTGTGGGTAACATTACATCAAGCAGTATCAGATCGACACCCGTTGATTGAAGATATGTTAACGCTGATTCACCACAATGAACGCAACTAACTTCATGACCTTCATCTTCAAGAACTTCTGTTAATAACGCACACAATTGAACGTCATCATCAACTACTAATATCTTCGACACAATACGACACCTAAACACAATGAAACTGCATATTAATCACCTGTTAAACAGATAACAATAGCTAATACATCTATCCTGTTAAGATAAATTAAGAATTTACCGCTAAAACAAAAAAGCGATGATCTATCTCTAGATCGTCGCTTTTTAAAAAGCTTATCTGGTTATTCTTGGCAAATTAAGCTCGCAACTTTTGCTTCTCTTTGTGGCACATACCATGAGTCTAATCCCGCTTGCACTAACTGTGTAGCTTGTTCTGGTGTCATTGTACCATTTAAGACAGCAACGCTAGTTTGATCGACTTGAGCCTCAAAACTCTGTTTACCTCGAGATAAAATCTGCGCAGCACTTCGAATAGTCGAATCGCACTCATTACGCCAGCCCATCATTTCTTTCGCTATCGGGTTTTCAACCTCGAAGAAATGGTTAGATAATGAGAAGAAACCAGGAATAGAGTTAGTCAATAATTCAGCATACTCCGCCGTTGTCATCCATTCTAATAACGCTTTTGCTGCTGGATTATTTTGAGCCTTGGTATTTAACCCCATACCAATATCAGTATGATCACTGAAATAACATTCATCGCCGCCATTTTCTACCGGAGGAGGAAATACGCCAAAATCTAGCTGGCCTGTAAAGGTGCTGATATCCCAAGAGCCAGCAGGATAAATAGCCGCCTTCCCTGTTTTGAACAATTCAATGGAATCGGCATATTTACGTGTCTGATAACCATTGCCTAAAAACTTACTCCAATTCGCTAATTCCTGAAATACTTGTCGGTATTTTGGTGAGTCAAAACGCTCAGTGCCGTTAATCAACCCTAATCGTCCATCTTCGCCTTTCCAGTAATTAGGCCCTATATTTTGAAAGCCCATCGTACTGGCTTCCCATTTATCATTCGTTCCTATTGCTAAAGGCACATATTGGCCACTGTTTTTAATCATATTCAACACATGATTAAACTCAGCCGTTGTTTTAGGCACACTCAAATCGAGTTTTTTAAATGCATCTTTATTATAGAAAAAACCGTGGATAACAGATGCCATAGGTAAACAGAAGGTCTGTGCACCTGAATCAGTTTGCCAAGGGCTTAATGCAAAGCTCGGGAAGTTCTCCATCCCAGCCATTTCTGTAATATCGCTAAGGTGCCCCTGCGTAAACAGCTTTAACGAACCATCAAATGGACGACAAGCAATTAAGTCGCCAGCACTACCCTTCTCAAGGTTAGTATTCAAATCATCAAGAAATGAGGTCAACCCTTCTGGTGAGCGATAGGTAATTTTAATATTCGGGTAATGCTTATTAAATGCTGGAATGATTTTATCTTTCCAAATCGCATCATCTTGTCGCCAAGAATCAACCAATACAGTACCTTTTAATGAGGAATCATACTGTTGTGCGCTCACCGATAGTGGTGAAAAACCAGCTAACGCGATACCGCTAACAACAAGGCTGCGACATAAGGTTGATTGAACCTTTGTATAAAAAGGGGAAGCCATTATCTGTTTCATATTTATACCTTAAATCGTTCAATCAATTGACGTTGTTCCGCAGCTAGTTTCGATAGCGATTCACTACTATTTGCAGACTCGCGTGCTTCTGATTCTGCGTTATAAGCAACACTCGCAATCCCGTTAATATGCTCAGCGACATCTTGGCTCACTGAGATTTGCTCTTCGGTTGCATGAGCAACTTGCTCTGCCATTTCGAGAATAACACGCATACGATCTGCTATCGTTTGTAATGTTTCATCAGTTAAGCGTGTCTGTTCAACACATTGCTCAGTTTGTTTATGACTTCGTGCCATGACCTTAGTTACCATTTCAGCGCTGTGCTGAAGGTTATCGATCATCTCATTTATTTCTTCTGTTGATTGTTGGGTGCGATTTGCTAAAGCGCGCACTTCATCAGCAACCACAGCAAAACCGCGCCCTTGCTCACCTGCACGTGCCGCCTCAATCGCCGCGTTAAGAGCCAATAAATTCGTTTGTTCAGCAATGCCACGGATAACATCTAATATACTGCCAATATTCACCGTAAAGCTTTCTAGTTTGCGGGTTATATCAACCGCTTCAGTAATATCGACCGATAGCTGCTCTGTGATGTTTCGACTATTAAAAACTAAGTCTCGCCCTTGTTGTGCGGCCTGATTTACTTCATTTACTTCACTCACAGTCAGATCTGATGAACGTGAAATCTCTTTCGCACTGACTTCTAATTCAGAAATGGCAGCGGCTACTTGATCGGTACGTTGTTTTTGATCTTCAACACGGCTCATCGCTTGTTCACTCGTAACAGCAGTTTTATTTGCCTCTGTTACTAGCTGTAATGAACCATCGTTAATTTTTGTGAGAATTTCAGCCATACTTTCAGATAATTGGTCGATAGAGCGAGAAAGTGCACCAAATTCACACTGAGATTGGTAATTAGTACGTTGGGTCATGTCACCCGCAGTCATCTTACGTAATACTGCATTAATTCGTGCTAATGGTGTGTGGATGCTTTTTGCCGTAGTAAAAGCAATAATTAAAGCAATAACACCTGAAATCAAACAGGCAATAATAATACTGTATGTCGCTTGGTTGGCTGCAGCATCAGCAGCATTTCGACTATTAGATGCATTGCTACTCGCATACTGCATATAGTCATTAAGTGCTGTTTGAGTAATCACAACTTGCTGATTAGACTGTTGATTCAAAGCTGACAGTTGACTTTCTAGCTGGTTATTTTCAGCCATAACCGCCAGTAACCCTGTTTTACCCAATGCTAAATCATGGACGCGTTGTAAATTACGCGCATAACGCGCTTTAACATCTTCAGGCACATTAATGCGCTCTAAACCTTGTTTTGCTAATTCAATATCTTTAGCAAGTACTTGGCTTAGTTTTTCAAAGTTAGTGTTTTTATTAGCACGACGAACATTTTTTAAATCACGGCTAATACCGCTGGTAATAAGTTCTGCTCGATTGCTTAAAGAACGTTTTACACTCGCACGTTGGAGTAATAAATTCGCTGCCCATTGATAAGTATCTTCTAATCGAAGAAATGATAAATTAAGCTCTGTTAATCGGTCATTAACAGCAACCCATTGATTATGCGTGTTAATTGTTTTTTGTGATAAATCAAAAAACTTATCAGCAGCAGAAAGTGCCGTTGATAGTTTTAGTTTCGCTTCCTCATCAACAGCATATTTTAATGCTTGTTGTTTCGCGGTGTTAAATTCAGCTTGAGCCTGTGATACCGCCTCTTTTCGTTCGTTTAATAAGTTCGAGGATTGAGTCGTACGGTAATCAACAACTGATAGCTGATTTTCACGTAAGCTCGCGAGTAATTGACTTGCCGATGTAACCATAGGTGTTGACACCTCAGTTACATCGGTAAGGCGATCATGGATTCGACTAGTATTGATATAGCTAATACTTCCTACTACGGCAATAAGAATAAACATTATTATAAAGCCGACAATGGTGCGCTGTACTATTGATAATGACATAACATGCTTCTATTTATGATTAAATCACGCCGCAGCTGATTAAATAAGATAAGTACGAATATACTTATTTCGCGGTTCTAAATAAAAAGTTAACAACAGAATCAATATCAAGATCACACTTTATTATTTAAATAGTGATAAAGGTATTTATTATTTTTAAAAAAATTCCGTTCAAATTCCAATTTGGTATTAAATGACAGTATTTTTAAATTTAAAAATAACTAATGCGATGTACCTCATATAAATACTTTTAATTTGTCCTTATCGCACTTAATTAAACTTGGCGTATATGCAACAATGTACTTTTATAATTCAAAGATTGATGATAAGAGATAATTTCATGAAACTGTCTATCTATTATTCAGAATCAACAGATCCAAGCTTCAATCAAGCGATTGAAGAAACCTTACTGAAACAAGCAAATGACCACAATATTATTGCTTTTTTATGGCAAAATCAGCGCTCTGTTAATATAGGGAAAGATCAGAACCCTTGGCGTGTATGTAAGCCAAAACTACTTCGTAGTGAAAATATTAATATTGTAAGGCGTCATACAATTGGCGGTGCTATCTATCAAGATTTGACACACACAAATATTGCGTTAATCGGCCCGACTCATTATTTAACACAATGCATAATTAAAAAAATACTAATGGGTACATTTGAACCATTAAAAATAGAGATAACAGTATCTGATAATCTTGAATGTTTAGTTGAAAATAAAAAAGTTTCTAATACTGCGCTATCAGTCTCTAAAGATTATTTATTTTTCCATACTACCTTAAGAGTAAATACTTCTCTTAGTGATATATCAAAGTACATGAATAGTCGTTATTCTATTCTCAATCATCAAAACCTTGAACGATCTTATACCACTATTAACCAACATATTCGTCCATTAGAGCATAATGAATTATGTCATTACATTAGTGATAGTATTCAAAAAACACTAAAGCTTGATGTTGAAAATACAGTTATTTTAAATAACCAGCACCCAGATTGGATCGAATTTAGTACAAATTTTTATCGTCTAAAAAGTTGGGATTGGAATTATGGTCAATCACCTAGTTTTATTGAATCGTTAGAGAATGGCTTTTCATGGGGACAGATAGAACTAAAATTAAATGTTGATGCTGGAGTGATCACCAAAGTCTACTATGATGCGCCTATCCAGTACCACAATATGATGAATGACTTAAGCCAAGCGGCGATTGGTTATCCATTTAATGCCAAATCTGTTATATCCATTGTTTGTGGCTTATTGCTCACGCATTCAGAGTATTATGATGAACTGATGGCACTTTCTGAATGGCTACAACAAGAAATTGCATAATACTAAAGATGCTAACTTTTAAGGAAAAATTTAGTTTTATGTCTATATATTGAACTAAATCAATTGGGCATCAATTACGCAATTTTTATCATTAACAACTTCTTGACTTTAGCAGAGGCGGCACCAAATCTAGCCTATCTGCTTTTCCCACAGAGTTATACACAGCTTCTGTGGATAATAGGGACTATTCGTTTCTCCTTACGATACTTATTCCAAGGGAATCTTTATAACAATAATGACCGATAAAAATAACAATTAAACATTAAAAATCATAAGGTTAAATAAGGAAAACAAAAATATTAATTCTTAATAGTTATTAATTTCACTTTATTTATGACATAAAAATACTGTGAATAAATCGTTTTAATTACTCATAATTCAACACAACTTTTGATAAATTTATGCTATATAACTACATAAATATCATTCATAAAAAAACCACCAGCTTGTACTGGTGGTTGATATAAATTAAGAGTGAATAAGTTAACTTTTTTTGCGCCTTACAAAAGACATTACTCCAAGTAAAGCAAGCGATAAAACACCAATATGGCCACCACTTCCACCATCATCTTCAGTGATATTACAGTTATTGGCAGAAATACTGTCATTACAATTCATTTCTGCGTCTGCTTTTTCTTTGGCTAAAAATTCAGGCAATGTGATCGCTTGTTCTGGTACAACAGCAACAGATTCATTAATCCAGTTATAATATGTTCCCACTCTTGCATAAAACGTTGGTCGTGTTAATGAACCACATTGAGGCTCACCTGCTGAACCGCCACTTACAATACCAATTTGTACCCAGTTACTATTATTATCTTGAGTTAATAGTGGCCCGCCGCTATCACCAAAACAAGCATCAGGGCCTATCAAGTCAGGACCTTCAAGTTTACGCGCTGGCAATGTACAAAGTTTTGTTGTATTTGATGGGCTATCAATAAAAATACCGGCTGGATCTTGAGACTCAAAACGTTCATAACATTTATCAATTGGAAAACTTGCTAACATTGTTTCTAGCAAGGTATCTGAAGTATCACCTTCAAAAGCTAAGCTATTTTCTTCCGCCGTCTCTTCATCTTCTGGCGTTGATATTGCTTCTGTTACGCCCCACCCTTGGACTTTGACATTTTCAGGAAGATTTTTCTCGTTCCACTCTGCCTTTAATTTATCATCAAGCTCCACGGCTAAGCTGGTTGACGCTAGCGTAACTTTACCAACACCATCAAAATCACGGTTTACACGTATAAGAGCGACATCATTATCTAATGCAGTATTAATAATCTCGGTTTCAAGATCAACGCCGTTATCTGTTGACACTTGAAGTAAAATAAGAGGGTTATAATCAGGATGAACAACAACATGAGTCGCTGAATAAATATCTTTAATATTTGCTGATGCATTATCCACAAGGCCTGTGGTAACTGTTATATCGGATGGTGCTGCCACTGCCAACCCTGATGCTCCAGCTCCTCCACCACCAACAACGCAGTGAGCTGCAGTGAGTAACCAACGATCATTTAAAACGGTTGCACCACAAAAATGTGATTCATTCGCTTTATTCATACGTAGCGACGCCATGAAATTATCTTCAGTTGCAACCGCGACTTCATCACCACCAATAATATAAGGGAGGAGTTTTTGCTGTTCTGCTTGAGCGTAGACAGAACTACTTACCCCTAAAGCAATGAATATACTCAAAGAATGAGCTAATTTGTTCACCATCATTAAATCCTTTTAAAATACAGCTAATTTAATGATACCGAATACTCTACATTGCTTGCTTAGAAAGATAAACGAGTTGCGACAGGCTTCTTTTTTCTATGTAACTTGTTCTAGCAAACATAAAAAATATTAAATCAAGCCCACAGCAACTCGTTACATTAGTTATTAGCTACGCTTTCTTCGTAACCAGCCCATTCCCAGTAATGACATCACTAAACCTGCACCAACAGAACCGCCACCACCACCATTATCGGTATTATCTTTAGGTATTGGTGTTTTCTCTGCAATTACGTTATTAATCCAGTCATCGTAAGCACCTACACGGGTATAAACATCAGGAGAGTCAGTTCCACATGGTGGTTGACCAAAGCTGGTAATTCCTAATTGAACAGTTTCTCCTGCAGTACTTTGATAATAAAGAGGCCCCCCACTATCTCCAAAACATACGCCCATAAGATCATCCTTCTCAAATGTGCACATCTTTAATGTATCTGCAGGGCTAGAGAACCAATTTTCACCCGGTGATTGGAAATAACATTGGCTCATTGGTAAATAACTGAGATTTACTTCCATCAAAACTTCAGATCCACCTTCATTATTCGTTGCTGTACGCCCCCACCCTTGAGCCAGTAACTTACCATCTTCTTCACTTAACGCAGTTTCAATTTCAAAGGCTTCTTGCTCTGTAGGTAAAGAAACAATCTTCGCCGTGTCTATGTCTCGAGATACAGCTATTAAAGCAATATCGTAAGCAAATTTAGTGTTATTTTTACTATCAAGGCTACCATCCTCATTTTTTAAAGGTTCGGGTAAATAATCTGGATGCACAATCACTTCAACAGCCTGATAAGTATTGTTCGGCTCAAAATCAGAACGCCCTGTTACACCTGCATAAATTTTAATATCTTCTGTAGGTATCGTTTGCAATGAGGCATTTTGCGGACCCGTTCTTATACAGTGTGCTGCGGTTAATACCCAACGTTTAGCAATTAAACTTCCAGTACATTCCCAAGTCCCAGCTTGAATAAACACAGTTGATAATTCTTCAGGATTTGTCTGAACTTCATTACCACCAATAATATATGCACTAATATCACTTTCTGATGCCGTTGCAGAAAGAGGAAAAGACACTATTCCGGCAATAGCTAGCCCTAACGTTGTAATTTTATTCATACAAGCCTTCTTAATTATTTTCCTTTTTAATTAGGCTTATAAAGTAACAAATTATTATTAGCCAAGCAGAAGAGAGAAGTAAAAAAGTGACACCACTCATAACCTAAATAAGAATAACTACTAATTACAACGGCAATTTTAACCATTATGACCATAAAATAAATACAACATCGTAAACATAACTTTGATTTTGGTAAAAAGGTTAAAAAGGTTAAAAAGGTTAAAAAGGTTAAAAAGGTTAAAAAGGTTAATTATTTTTTGGTTGGCTTCTAGATAAATTCTTATGACTTTTTTCTTTCTTTGGACACTAAACAGTCTGATGTACTATATATTTCGTGATCTCGCGCTTGTTTTCTTCCCTTATGATTATTTGATGTGCATAATGTGCCCACAATAACTCTATGGACAATTCCCATGACTATCGAACAAGCTTTAAAAGATCGTAGCGAATCAAAATGTGAACTATGTTCTTCTGAAAATAACCTAGCTGTATACGCAGTTCCAGCGTCTGAAGATAAGAGCGCGGGCTGTAGTGTATACCTTTGTGATACTTGCCGTGGTCAGCTTGAAGATCCAGAGACAACAGATGAAAACCACTGGCGTTGCCTAAACGACTCTATGTGGAGTCAGGTTCCAGCTGTACAAGTAATGGCTTACCGTCAACTTAAGCGTCTATCTTCAAAAACTGACTGGGCAATGGACCTAGTTGACATGATGTACCTAGAAGATGATGTTAAAGAGTGGGCAGATAAAGGTCTTGTTGAAGAAGAACAAGCTTCTATTCCAACGCTTGATGCAAACGGTGCTAAACTGCAAGCTGGTGACAACGTAACAATTATCAAAGACCTTCCAGTTAAAGGTTCTAGTATGGTAATTAAGCGTGGTACGCCTGTACGTAACATCAGCCTAACTGATAACCCTCTTCATATCCAAGGTCGTGCAGACGGCGTTCAAATGGTTATCATTGCGGCATACACTAAGAAATAATTTTTAGTTTTGCTGAACATAGATAAAAGAAAGCCCTTAGCGTTCTCATCGTTAAGGGCTTTTTATTATGTCGTTATTTATATCCAACAAAGATCTTTTATTTAGATTTCTTGATTACAACCGTATTGGCTAATTTATCATGCCAGCCTTGTTTTCGTTTATCCCAGCCAACGGCAAGCAACCCTATTCCTAAAGGGATTGCTGATACAAAATAACCTAAATAACGAATAATAAATTGCTTAACCGTAGGTTTATTTCCTGTTCTTGCATCAACAATGATTGAATGTATTGCCATTTTCCCTGGCGTTGCTGATTTGTAAAACCAAAAAAGCATCACGCCAATAAATGGCAGACCATAATTAACGAGTAAGCTAGCAGGATCAAAAATAGCGCTCGACCCAGTCGAGAAGAAATCACCGTATAAACTGTACAATAATGGTGCAGTGACTAATGAAACAACTAAGGTATCAACAATCGTCGCGACAACACGTTGCCAAAAGCCTACATAAATTACGTTATTGCTACTACAATCAGTCATACTTTCCAAACTTACGATTAATAATAAAGTTAATCATTCGTTTACCTAATGATGAATACGGTGAATATAATAGCTTCAATGATGACAATGAAGCTTGATACATTACAGGACGCATCTTTGATAAACGTTCAAAGCCTTCTTTGCCATGATAATGACCTATCCCACTATGGCCTGAGCCACCAAAGGGTAAATCATCTTGCGCTACATGTAACATTACATCATTAATTGTGACACCACCTGAACGTGTTTCATTAATAACCTTTTGTTGTAAATCTTTATTGTTAGAAAATAGATATAAAGCCAGTGGCCTATCACCTTTATTTATTGATGATATAGCCAGCTCTATCGATTGATAGCCAATGATAGGTAAAATAGGGCCAAAAATCTCACGCTGCATCACTTGCATAGTATCATCTACACCAGTTATAAGATGAAGTGGGAATTTACGCGAGTTCACATCTGGAGAAGAATTGGGGATCAAATTATAAATATCGGCCCCTTTCGCTTTTGCATCTTCTAAAGTCGTCACTAATCGTTCAAAGGACTGACTATCAATAATTGATGTGTAATCTTGGTGGTTAATATCAACAAAGCGCTTAGTAATAATCTTTTTTGCTTTTGTTACAACTTCTGGTAACAAAGCCTCAGGAACATATAGGTAATCTGGCGCTACACACGTTTGGCCACTATTATAAGTTTTTCCGCCTAAAATTCGCTCTAATGCCTTATTGAGATCATAATCATCAGCAATAATAGCAGGAGATTTCCCCCCAAGTTCTAGCGTTACTGGAACAAGGTTTTTAGCCGCATTTGCCATTACGGCTTTACCGGTTGAACTTGAGCCTGTAAAGACTAAATGATCAAACGGTAGTGCTGAAAATACTTTACCTGTGTTGCCTTCTTCTGCAATAAAGCGAATCTTTTCTAACGAAAATGTATCTGTAAATAGCTGTTGTAACAATCGACAGAGCTCTGGGGAATTTTCAGACATCTTCACCATCACTGAATTACCCGCAGCTATCGCGGCAACTAATGGTGCAATAGCTAAAAATAAGGGATAGTTCCACGGCACTATAATACCTACCACGCCAACAGGTTGAGGTATCACTCTATTTTTAGCGGGTTGAAACCACATCGAGGTATGACGTTTTTGTACTCTCATCCAACGAGACAGATTTTTTTGTGTATGTTTAATACACTCAATGCTGGTAAATATTTCAAGCAATGCTGTTTCTGAAGCAGAGCGCTGACCAAAGTCCTGTGCAATCGCATGACAAATAGCATGTTGATTCTGCGTAATTAATAACGATATCTTATCTAAATCTGATAATCTTTCTTGTAATTCAGGCATAGGACATTGTAAAAACGCCTGTTTTTGTTGTGTTATATATTGATCTAACAGCTCATCCATCCGTATTACTCTCATCCAGAATCAAACTAAAATAAGGTAAAGAAACGTTACATTTTTTGTAAGCGTATCGTAAACACAGATCTTTATACTCCATTCCATTAGCTTATGGGAACGAATAAATACAATACGTTACTTTGTTAGATATACGCACTATGCGGTATTTTAGACTACCCTCAATAACAAAAGGGATGAGTAGAAGGTTTTAGATATGTCAGTACCTATTTTATATACACTAAGACAATGCCCTTATGCTATCAGAGCAAGATTAAGCCTGACACTTGCTGAACTTGATTTCGAACAACGTGATATTGATTTAAGGCAAAAGCCTGCCGAAATGTTAGACATAACACAGAAAGGAACCGTACCTTTACTTGTATTAGAAAATGGCGATTATATTGATGAAAGTTTAGAAATTATGATCTGGGCTTTGAACAAAAATGACCCTCACAATTTACTATTGAGTCATACTCCTCACTTCTTTCCTGAAATGCTCAGCCTTATCGCAAGAAATGATCATAAATACATTTCAGCATTAGATCACTATAAAGCCGATGCTCGCTACCATAATCCAGAAGTACCAATATATCGTAAACTGTGTGAATCATTTCTAACCGATCTCGAAAACCGTCTGTCTAACCATCAGTATTTAATGACAGATACATTGAGCCTAGCTGATTACGCGATATTACCTTTTATAAGACAATTTTCGCATATTGAACGTCAATGGTTTAGACAAGCCGGTTATCCAAATATAAAGCAATGGTTAAGTAGTCTTTATCAAGACCCTATTTTTTCAAAAGCAATGAAAAAGTATCCATTATGGGATAATAGAAGAAGCACAGTTACTAATAAATACAATGACTTAACCATGACAAATTAGTGAATTAGCTATGAATTTTGCGTAGCGAATGTCAGCGCTATGTTAATAACTAAACTAACAACAATAGCTTAATAGTTCTGAAATATTCCTTATTCAAATTAGCTGAAGGTTGATTAAACCTCATTTTTAATAAGGAATTTTTATGGTAAACGATAGTCGTCGCTCATTTATAAAAAAGTCTGCCGTTGTTAGTGCAGGCGCTGCTGCAATTAGTACAACCCCAAATGTGTTTGCAAGTATTGAAAAGGCACTTTCAATTCCTGCAAACCGCAAGCATGGCAGTATCAAAGATGTTGAGCATGTCGTTATTTTAATGCAAGAAAACCGTTCCTTTGATCATTACTTTGGCACAATGCCGGGGGTTCGAGGCTTCGCTGACCGTTTTCCATTAAGACAACCTAACGGTGATTTTGTTTGGAATCAGCACAACCCAAATCCAGATGAAGTAAGTACTTTCAAAAAGACCTTATTACCTTGGTATTTTAATACTAGCAAAAATATCGGATACGAATTTTTTGCAGGTACTCCTCATCTGTTTAATAATGCACAATATGCCAATGCACACGGTAAAATGGACCAATGGCTACCGAATAAAACCGATAGGACGATGGGATATTTCACTGAAAAAGAGGTCCCTTTTCAGTTTGCTCTCGCTAACGCTTTTACCTTATGTGATGCATACTATTGCTCAACACAAACAGGCACTAATCCTAATCGTGTTGTCCATTGGTCAGGTACAAATGATGCTCACGCAAAGAAAAATGGCCCTGTCATCAATAATAATCATGAAAATTTTTATACACCAGATGAAATAGAAAACGGATATAAATGGACAACCTATCCTGAACGATTACAACAAGCAGGTATATCGTGGCGTCTAGTGCAGAATATTAACAATAACTACACAGATAACCCGCTTGCTGGTTTTAAAACCTTTAGAGATGCACACCATAATAATCCATCAGCACCTTTCTATTTAAATGGTATCGGAACAGAAACACAACCTTCCATCGAAACATTCCGAGAGCTTTATAATAGTGAGGAAGGTTTACCCAAGGTCACTTGGATTGTTACTGAAAATGATTTGTCTGAGCATCCAGGTTGTTCAACTCCAACCTTAGGTGCTGCTTACACATCTGAAGTCTTAGATATACTCACTTCAGATCCTAGTACTTGGGCTAAAACGGTGTTTATTGTTAATTTCGATGAGAATGATGGCTTATTTGACCATATGCCACCACCGTCTGTTCCTCACAAAACACCAGATAACAAGGTATACGGTAAGTCGAACATCAGTACCCATAATGAGTATTATTATGATACCGATTATTCAAAAACTGAGGAAAATGTTGATAATTTTGTAAGCAATGCTTCACATGGATTAGGACCACGTGTCCCTTGTTATGTTATTTCACCGTGGAGTATTGGGGGGAATATTAACTCACAGGTGTTTGATCATACCTCAGTTTTACGCTTCTTAGAGAAAGTAACAGGCGTTGAAGAGCCGAATATTTCCACTTGGCGACGTGAAATTTGTGGCGACCTCACCTCTTGTTTTGACTTTGAAAAGCGTAATGACGCGATTGATATTCCACAGGGTAAATCAGAATCTGAAGCCCATCAGTTAAAAGCAGCAGCAGAAAAAGAACATGAGAAACATTCGACTAAACCTGGACATGAGCGTGAGTACGGTTACGATGAGTCTGGAAAAAGAACGAAGCCACAAATGAGTTTAGTTGGTTTACCTGTTGTTACACAAAACGGTTCTCGCCCATCTTGCCAACTTCCATATGGACCGAAAGTAGATATTCATTTTAAACCTGATGCCGTAATGTTTGAATTCGCTAACCAAGGTAAACAAGGCATCGTATATCAAACCTATAACTACCTTGCACATAATGAGCCCCAGCAAAACAAATTTCTCGCACCTGAAAATAGCCCATATGATATGACCATGCCGCGTCAATACAGTGTAGCGTCTAAAGGGGCTAATAACCTTGAGCCTACAATTTCAGATAAGTGGACATTTGGTGATCACAGAGACTTTGATTTAATGACCTTTGGTCCCAATGGGTTCATTCGTAGAGTTAAAGGTTTTACATCTGAGCATAGGGAGATGCCAATTGTTTCAATCGATCACAGAGAGACAAGAGCAGGTCATGCTAACCCTCATCTATCGATTAAAATTCAAAATCGCTCTAAACAAACTCAAGTGATCACACTAACAGATAATATTTACGGTAAAGATCCTGTGGAGCTTCAGATCAAGGCTGGAAAAGTAGAGCATATTGCTTATAAAGCCTGTAAACACTGTTGGTATGATTTATCAATAACAGCAGATAATTGTAAATATTTTTCACTACAAGCCGCAGGACGTATTGAGATGAATCACAAACACAACTTTAAAGCTGTGACAGATCCTGAGATGGGTAACTTTTCTCGCGATAACGATTTAAGTAGCTTAATGAGTTAATTTTAATAGTAGAAACCAGACAAGTTATTGTCTCCATTAGCTTGTCTGGTATTCTAATTACTTATTACGGCTCAAGAAATATTCATCTTGTAAGATATACATTCGCTTAATGTCGCAATACTTACCATTAATGAAGATTTCTTTCACTAAATGGCCTTCTTCTAAGAAACCACACTCTTCATACAGATGGATTGCTTTTTCATTCTCAACTGCCACATGCAAATATACTTTATGCAGGTTAAGAATCGTAAACGCATAGTTTAGTGCACGGTTAATTAAAGTACGCGCGTAACCATTACCCTGAAAATCAGGGGCAATAATAATCTGAAATTCCGCTGTACGGTGAATATTGTTAATTTCCACCAGCTCAACAAGACCAATTGACTCTTCATCTTCATTTTCAACAATAAAGCGACGCTCAGTACTATCATGAATGTGTTTACGATATAGCTCTTCGAGCTCTGCAAACGACTCATAAGGCTCTTCAAACCAGTACGCCATAATCGTGCGATTGTTATTTAATTGATGAATAAAGCGAAGATCAGTACGCTCTAGTGCACGTAGACGAATAACATTACTCATTTATCTATATCCTTGATAGTAATGGAGCAGTAAATACACAAGCCTTACTGCTGATACGGAAAAAATACCACTTTACCTCACAAAAAAAAGAGAAAACTTGTAACAAGATATTCAACAAAGCATGCCAATGTTCAGTGACCTAAAGTGGCGTTACTATTTCTGCGATTAACTCAAGGAAACAACTTACTTTCGATGCAACATGTTTACGTGTTGGGTAAAGGGCATAAACGTCAATTTCAGGGAATATGTAATCATTAAATAATAACGTTAACTCACCTGATTGTAGTTGTGTCTCAATATAAAATTCAGGTATACGGATAATACCCAATCCATTTTTAACCAGTTCTAGTGACATTTCCGTATTATTGCTCAATACGCGCTGCTGTACCTCGACTAGTGTTTTGTTTCCTGCTTTATCTAGGTATTCCCACATATTGAATTTTTTCAAATTTGTGTAGCAAAAGCAGCTATGAGCGGATAACTCTGAGGGATGTTGAGGGTAGCCATAGTCTTTTAAGTACTGTTTTGATGCCACTGTGCAAATTCTGCTGCTATAAATACGCTTACAAATTAAACTCGAGTCATCTAATTTAGCAGTAGCGCGAATAACTAAATCATAACCGTCGGCAATCACATCAATAGGCTTATCACTCATATCTAGATCAAGCGTTACTTCAGGGAATCGAGATAAATATGTTGTGAAAACATCGGCTAAATAATGTTTACCAAACCAAACTGGACAACTAACTTTTAACGTTCCTTTTGGCTCAACGGTACTTTGTGTTATTTCCGCAACGGCTTGCTCTGCATCACTAATAAGTTGTACACACTCTTGATAATAAGTCTTCCCTTCAGGAGTTAAAGCAATGCTCCTTGTGGTGCGATTAAGTAGTCGAACCCCCAATCGGCTTTCAAGTTTGGCGATTTCTTTACTTACATAAGAATTAGAGTGTCCTGTAACTTCGGCAGCTGCGCCAAAGCCACCGCACTTCACAACTTGGACAAACACAGTGATGCCATCAAACAATTTATTATTAGCCATATGGAATCTATCTAATCACTTTTAGCCTATTAATTACATCTGAACTCTAATATACACTCTGTACAAAGGTTAACAACGGCATGTTGTTAAAAGACTTGTGGATATGGGGATTTAAAAATGAAACTACTTGCTTTTGCGGCATCGAACAGCCAACACTCTATCAACCGTGCATTAGTGACTTATGCAGCATCACAAGCTAATACCGATGACGTTGAAATTTTAGATCTTAATGATTTTGAGATGGCGATTTACAGTATTGATCGTGAAAATAATTCAGGCATTCCAGAACAAGCACAAATCTTATTCGATAAGATTGGCCAAGCGGATGCTATTTTAATTTCGTTTGCAGAATATAACGGTTCATATACGTCGGCTTATAAGAATGTTTTCGATTGGACTTCACGTATAGATCAAAAGGTTTTCCAAGGTAAACCAGCGATCATGCTAGCTACTTCTCCGGGTCCAGGTGGCGCTGCAAGTGTATTAAATAGTGCTGTTACGTCTGCACCTTATTTTGCCGCAGAGGTGGTAGGATCATTATCTATACCTAGTTTCTATCAAAACTTTGATTTAGAAAAAAACAAATTGATTAATGATGATTTAAACCAGCAATTAGTAACACTAGTTAATAAGTTAGGACATTAACAGCCTACAAAACATAAGGCCGATGATTGTTTATAATCAAATCGCTTTATATGTGCGAGTAGTAACAGATGTAAGACTCACGACTACTCGCTCTAATTAGCTATTAGATAAATTATAAGATTGCTATACCTAAGCGCTAGATAGAGCAATCTTCTTTTCGCTTCCACTATTCAGTTGCCACCATCACACTTGATGCTTTAATAACAAGCACGGCTTCTTTTCCAACAGCAAGCCCTAGATATTCACAAGATTTCTTAGTTAAAATAGACGTCAACGCTACACTCGGCGCTACTTCAACAGTCACTTCAACATTCACAGCACCAACTTCAATATTGGTGACAATGCCCTTAAGCTGATTTCTTGCACTTAGTTTCATTTTTCTATTCCATAGTCATGAAATACTCACAAAGCTGAACAGCCCTGCACCTAAATCCTTTTTAGTTTAGATAAACGGTTAAAAAGTACGTCAGACTATGGGTAAAATATACCTACCCAAAAACGTATCATAAAAAATAGATCGTTATTAATATGTCGTAACTTGCTATTTTCTTTATAAAAACAAGCGTTTTAGACAATATTGGTCACATTTAAACGTTTGAGACGTGAAATTCGTATAATTTTGTATCATGCTTAAAGAGCAATAGCGTTAAAGGAGTACGCTTATGAGCACAAGGTTATGTGAAACCGCCAGCCTAGAACTCGAAGTTCAAAGTGCTGTACAGCAAATCCTAACTACTATGGCGTTGAATCCGTCATCTAACAGCCATAGTGCAAAAAAGAGTGCGTGTATCTTTCAAAATAAGATCACTTATACGCTCTATCTACTTCTGCAATCATTTCAAGGGGAATCTCTCAATACCATTAGCAAGCAATGCCATTATGGAACTAATGTCAGCTTTCAGAATTTTGATCAAATAAGTCAGAAACTGACTGAGGTTATTCGTCAATCACAACATGATTTTGCTATTAGAGCGGCTAATAGGCGTGGAACGCTTACTCATATCACGCAGAAAGAAACAACTGAATTAGTTGAAAATACATTTAATACTGAATGTGAAATGGTTATATCTGCTTTATCTATTCAACAAATGACATCACTCATTAACACATTTACAACGCAAGAAGATATCACCGAAAGTCTCGATCTTGTTTTTAGTCGAGTCATTGTTAACCAAGATATTGATGAAGGTTTCCAACTATCAAAACAAGCGACATACAAACTTGTCGAACAAATTTCTCATTCGATTACTGGTGAACTATGCCAACTTATTTTAACGCAACATATCAGTCAACAACACCAAGAGGATTTTGAGCAATACTTGCATACGGTCAGAACACTTGCTGAGCATTTTGTAAGTCAATCCTATTTACTCAATGCCCCTTTTCTAATAGATAAGACTGATTTCGATAATTTAGAATAACTATAAGTAGCAGGACTACTCCTGCTACTTATTCAACAATTCTAATATTGAACATTGCTTAATAACGCGTATGATCGCAAAATCCATTTACCCTTATATAAAAGCAAGCCTTCATTATGCCTATGTTGTTACGTTATATAGTAAAAAACTGGAAAATTATTACCTTCCTAATTTTAATCGTAATTACAATTTTATCACTATTACCTCAACCCAGCTTACCCCAAGTACCAGGAACAGATAAAACACACCACTTTATCGCCTATAGCGCATTAATTTTTGCTATTGGGCTGAAAATGCCTAAAAACTGGTATTGGCTATTTATCGGCTGTATTGCATGGAGCGGAGCAATTGAGTTAATCCAGCCTTATGTTAACCGTTATGGCGAATGGTTAGATTTAGCTGCAAATACTGGAGGGTTAATCACAGGGTTTATTCTGGCTCGTATTTGTTTCAAGCTATTTTTATCAAAATAAACCATAAGCATTCAAATTAATGATGGCAGTTAATTATCTTATATATCTTCCACATAGAATATTGTGAGATTTGTAAAGTTAACGTCAAACATTCTGACAATATTTGCTTTTAGTCACACTTTTTTTAAACTACTTATTCTGATGGCTAAGATAGGTAATAAAGATAATGACATATAATATTGGCAGAGCAACTTATTACCCTAGCTTAAATCTTATCAGTATAAATAATCAGGAAATCATCCTTGAATTTAATGAAGTGAAGATTCTTAATTTTCTTATCAAAAACACCAACAAAATTACAACAATAAAAAATATAAAAGACGTCTGCTATCCAAACGATAGTCATGCTGAAGATGTTATTAACATTACTATTAATAATATAAAAAAGTTAGTCAACAGCTATCAAAACAGTAGTACTTTTTTAATATCTTGTGTAGGTTTTATCTATTTCAAATCAATCGGTATTGATAAAGGTGATGCTAGTCTTCTTAAACACTTTCTTGTTTATTTGTCACTTACTTTAATGCTGGTATCGGTTTTACTATTATTAAACGCACCAAACAAAGAGTACGTAGATGACGGTCTATATCTATATCAAATAAATAATAACGGGCACACAGTCAAGGTTATAAATAATATTGATAATAAAATAGATAGTAATATCATTAATGAATTAAAATTAGTTAATGAAAACATCACTATATTTTACTTTGAAGATAAATATAATGTTACTTTTTCAATATTAAGTGCAAAAAAAAATAATAAAAGCCATGTTGTAAATAAAAAAAATACAAACCTACTATTTTCAGAGTTAGATAGAGTATTAAAAATATGAAGCGTTATTACTTTTTACTTACATGCTCATTATCTCTTTTTGTCTTTTCAGCTAGCTATTTTATAAACTTACGTTCAATGGCTGATTTGGATGGCTTTTGGCATGCATGCGAGGTTCACAAAACACCTAGGAATAAAAGTGTGATTACCGAACGAAATATAAAAATAGAACACAACGCATATAACGCAACTACCACACAAAAAGGTGGGAAATATCACCACCTAATAGTGCTCGAGTCTAATGGAATCGTGCATCACACTGCCGATAACAAATTCAACTATAGTGTTAACAGTTCTGCATTAAGCTACATATCAAAGACAACACATCAAAGTGATCTTTCTGATAGCTATAGAACCATAAGCAATATTAACCAAGAATCAGGAAAAATAATTTATTACAATAAAGAAATTTGGGTTTTGGAATATAAAAAACAAAATAAGTTAGTCATTTACACACGTCTAATATAAACGCATGACATAACACGCATAAATGGACAAAAAAACATCAATTAGATGAGCAAAATTTATAACTCTTTATCATTTGTACTAAATATAAGATTGCTATTTTTAAAAAAACTGCGCTACAAATCAAATAAAGTGAATTTAAATCAATAAATTAAGTTAAAATCACAGAATACTCTATAGTAGATAAAATCCATACGAACACTCAATCATCTTGTATTACAAATAAAATCCTAGCACTATTCACGATCTATTTTGATAACTGGAAATGTGTAACGACTACGTACGCTTAATTGAGCAAGACAAATTTTATACGTCCATAGTCTTTACAACATTTTAGAAAAATGTTCTTTGAATCAACAACAAAACAATTAAAACGCTACACTAAAACAGTTTGGGGAAAAACAATGAATCCTGAAGATAAACAATTTGCCGTTATTGGTCTTGGCAGATTTGGCATGTCACTTTGCGAAGAACTGAGCGAGCGCGGTGCTCAAGTACTTGCTATCGATCTTGATGAAACCTGTGTGCGTAAAGCGGCTGATGTCGCAACTCAAGCTGTTGTTGCCGATTGTTCAAATGAAGCCACCATTTCTGAGCTAAAATTGGATGATTATGATCTTGTTATGGTGTCAATTGGTGAAGATGTTAATGCCAGTATTCTTACTACCCTTCTTTTAAAAGAAGCGGGAGTTAAAACAGTTTGGGTTAAAGCAAAAGATACACCTCATAGCAAAATCTTATCTAAAATTGGCGCTGATAAGATCATCCGTCCAGAACGTGATATGGGGATTCGTATAGCTCGCAATATGTTAGATAAACGTATTTTTGAGTTCTCTGAACTAGGAAGTGGTATTTCACTCGCAGAAGTGGTTGTTACTGCAAAAAATATGGGACGTAAAATATCTGAACATCCATGTGGTGCCCATAAAGAAACCCAAGTATTAGCACTAAAACGTGGTCCTGAAGTACGTAAAGCTCCAGATCCAAGTACTGAGTTACAAGTTGGCGATATTTTAATTATCACAGGACCTGAAAAAATATTAACTGAGACTTTAAGAAAGCTATGAGTTTCATTCCAAACAGGGGCATGTATGTCCCTATCAAAACTGACAACCATAAAAAAAGATGGTCTGAGCCTAAGATCATCATTTTTAGTTTTTTAGCCATTTTAATACCAGCAGCAATCCTGCTCACGTTACCTGCATTTTCAGTTTCAGGGCTTAGTTTTGTCGATGCTCTATTTACTGCAACTTCAGCAATCAGTGTAACGGGCTTAGGCGTAGTAGATACAGGCTCGCATTTTTCCATTAGTGGTAAAGTGTTATTAATGCTACTCATGCAAATTGGCGGTTTAGGACAAATGACATTGTCTGCCGTTTTACTTTACATGTTCGGCTTGCGGTTAAGTCTACGTCAACAAGCATTAACGAAAGAGCAATTAGGACAAGATAAATTCACAAATATTCGCCGCCTTGTAAAACACATCATCATCTTTGTGCTTATTTGTGAATTGATCGGTATATTTTTTCTGTCGCTACGCTGGGTACCTCAGATGGGTTGGGAGCAAGGTTTATTCTTTGCTGTCTTCCATTCGATTTCAGCCTTTAACAATGCGGGTTTTTCTTTATTCTCTGACGGCTTAACACGCTATGTTGATGATCCACTCGTTATTATTACGATTTCATCATTATTCATATTAGGTGGTTTAGGTTTTACTGTTATCTCTGATATCAAAAGAAATGCACATCGTGGGTTCCATTTTTTATCTTTGCATTCAAAAATAATGATAATAGCAACACCCATCCTATTATTTGTCGGTACCGTAATGATTTGGCTTTTAGAACACCATAATAGCCATACTCTAGGACCACTTAATGAATCAGGGCAATGGTTAGCAGCCTTTTTCCAATCAGCTACAGCACGTACAGCCGGTTTCAACAGTGTTGATATTGGTAAGTTTACCGAACCAACTATGTTGGTCATGATGCTATTGATGCTTATTGGTGCTGGTTCAACATCTACAGGTGGCGGTATTAAGGTATCAACCTTCGTCGTAGCCATTTTGGCAACATGGTCGTTCTTAAAGCAACGTGATCGTGTAGTGCTATTTAAGCGCACAATTTCAAACCAAACGGTGACGAAATCACTGGCCATCATTGTTGTTAGTGGCATTGTACTTACCATTGCAATGTTTGCCTTAATGATCACGGAAAAAGCACCATTCTATGAGGTAATGTTTGAAACCATTTCAGCATTTGCAACCGTAGGCGTTACTGCTGGTTTAACTGCAACCTTATCTGAACCAGGTAAATACATCATGATAGTAGTCATGATCATCGGTCGTTTAGGCCCATTAACCTTGGCATACATGTTAGCTCGTCCTAAACCAACCTTGCTTAAATACCCTGAAGATAACGTCGCTGCTGGCTAAATCTTTTTCGAGGTATAAACAGATAAAGGCTTGTTCTTAAAATCTATTAGAACAAGCCTTTTTCTTATTTATTCTATATATCAAGCCTTATCAGCTTTACCAGCCGCATTAGCAAATTTTGCTAATTGCTTATCTAACCAAAGAGGCGATTTACCATTATCTTCGGCGCACTCTTTTCGACGAATTGCATTACGCACCATCATCGCACCACACCATCGAATTGGCTCAGGAGGAAAACTACCTTTAGGCCCTGATACAAGACCACTTTGGCTCCACTCATTCTGTTGTTCGAGTACTAATGAAGATAATATTTGCCCACCAATCCAAGTTTGTGCCACTCCATTTCCCGAATAGCCTAAACCATACACAATATCTTTATTGCCATCTAATTGGCCGAAAAATGGTAAGCCCGTCGTTGAACGATCCGATGCGCCAGTCCATGTCGCAGCAAATTTTTCTTCTTCAAGGTTTGGAAAAAGCTTATTAAATGATCGTCGCAACAGCTTGCTATAACGACTCGGTGAATCAAATACTTTGCTGATTTTATTACCATAGGAGAAATAATTCCCTCCTTTGCCCAGCATTAAACGCCCTTCGGACGTCGAGCGATAATAGTGCACAAAAATACGTGAATCGATAACGGTTTTACCATCTTTTAATCCCATATCATTAAGCTTTTCAGGAATTGGTTGAGTGATCGCCATATCAGAGCTAACTAAAACAACATTTCGTTTGAACTGCGGAAATTGTTCTAGCATCCATGCATTTAACGCGAGTACAACTTTTTTGGTAAAAATATCGCCTTCTGGTGTCGTGATTGAAATTGGAATTTCTGTGCTGATATTTTCCATAGGGGTATTTTCATAAATTTTAATCCCCATGTTTTCAGCAACACGCTTAAGCCCACGCGCTAATAACGCAGGTTGTACGCTTGCCGCTGCGGGTGAATAAAACCCTTCACAATGTAGCTTTGAGCCAGCTTCTTGCTGGACCTTATCATTTTGCCACTCCTGCCAACTATTCACTTCATGTTTAGATAGTTGTTCAAGTACACCTTTCATTGCACCTTGCTGCGCTTTATTTGTTGCTGTATATAAAGTGCCATTAAGACGTAGATCAGCATCAATATTATTTTCTTTACAAAAATCAGCTATTTCATAAACAGCACGTTCAGATGCTTGTACTAGTTTTACCGCTTCCTCTTCACCGTAGAGTTTCTTCATGGAGGAATATTTAGTTGACCATGTCAGCATACATCCCCCATTTCGACCAGATGCACCACTACCACATAAGCCTTTATCTATAATCACAATGTCGAGATTCGGCTGCTGTTTCTTTAGCTCAATAGCGGTCCATAAACCAGTGTAACCACCTCCAACAATACATACATCCGTTTGAATATCGTGTTTGAGTGAGGTAACTGTATTATCAGATTCTTTCTTTAATGCTTCTGAAAACCAAAATGGTTGGAAATGACTATTATGCATACCCTACTGCTTCCTTTATTGGTATAGACCATTAAAGAAACAATAAAATCTTTGTATGACGTTTTAATAACAGCAAACAATTGAAATATAAATTTAATATGAATAAACAGGACTATAAATCTAGTGAGTTAGCCTTCTACAAAAGAACTAACTCACTTATTAATTATATGATAACTATATAATCACTAAATTAGGGCCTTTCACCCCTTGCAAGACGAAGGTTAATATCAGCCACAACTTTAGGTAAATCTGCTATGGTATCAATTTGATAGTGAGCACCAGAATGACTAAATGCTTTCTGCGCTTTTTCACGTGCAGCGTTTAAAGTGTCAATATCTGCAGATTCAAATTGCTCTTGAGTAAGACCTGCCTCGTTACCAGATAATAATAACGCCACAGTCCACATCCCTGCATTTAACCCTTCACTAATACCAGGAACAGAGTCATCCACTTTAATACACGTTGAAACATCGCCAAGTCCTAGTTCTAGCATGTTTTTTAATGCCATAAAGGCTGCAGGACGACCACCTACGGCTAGATCATCAGTGGCAACAACGCAGTCAGGTACAAAACCATTAGCATTTAAAGAAGGCAGTAAGGCGTCTAGCACTGCGCGAGGATAACCAGTACATGCACCTATTTTAATATCTTGCTCACGTAACACAGCCACAACACTTTCTGTGCCTGGAATTAAATCAGCATGTTCACCAACTTTTGCAATTTGTAATGGCATAAACGTTTCATAAATCGCATCAATGTCTGATTCTTCCATTTTACGACCAAACTGTGCGTACCAGCGCCCTGAAACGTCTGGTAACTCACCCACAACCTTAATGTGATCCCACTTACCTAGCCCCATTGGTACACGAGCTTCTTGTAATGAAATATCAAAGTCAAAACCACGTCGAAATGCTTCTACAAAGATAGTGGTTGGTGCAAATGAACCAAAATCGACTACGGTTCCAGCTAAATCAAAAATTACACCCTTAATCTGTTTCATTTTCTATCCTTTTAATTTTTCACATTAATTCAGTTAATAATGATTTCGCTAATAGCTTGCTCAACAATATCTAATGCATGAGCAAGATCTTCACGCTTGATAATCAGTGGGGGGCTTAATTGCAGTACGTTACCTTGCGAGACTTTAAAACTTAAACCTAGCTCTAAGCATCGATATAGCACTTGTTCAGCAGCATCATAGGCACGGCTTTTAGTGAGGCGATCGGTGACAAGTTCAATCCCCCATAACAACCCTAACCCTCTTATATCGCCAATGACGGGATAAGATTTTTGCATTTGAGATAAACGTTCAGATACATAGTCTTGGTCTTGCTTTACTTTATCTAATAGCTTTTCAGATTCGATGACATCAATGGTCGCAAGCGCGGCGGCACAACCTATCGGGCTTTTCTCATGGGTGTAGTGACCCAATGAAATATCAGCAGCTTGGTTATATTTATCTTTCGTAATTAAAGCTGCAAATGGCACAACACCACCACCTAAGCCTTTGCCTATACATAAAATATCAGGTTCAATTCCAAAAGCTTGATAGCTAAACCAGTGACCAGTTCTTCCCATACCATTTGGAATATCATCAATGATCAGCAAAACATTGTGTTTGTCACATATTTCACGTACCCGTTGCCAGTAGGCTTTTGAAGGCACTTGTACATCAGTATTGCGTAACCCTTCTGCGATAAATGCTCCTACACCGCCCTCTTTTTCAATGACATATTCAAGGTAGTCGGCGTAATGTAAATCGCTATTATCTTCACGTGGAAAAGCGCCACGATAGGTAATCGGTGGTGGAATACGCTCGACGCCAGCCATTAATGGTCCCATCCCCTGCCGAAAACACGCTTCACCACCTACTGATATGGCATCTAAAGACGCGCCATGAAATGAATCCCACAACGAAATCACTTTTGCATTACCCGTAACAATACGGGCTAATTTCAATGCCATACCAACCACGGATGTTCCACCGGGAGCAAACAGCACGCGATCGAGTTCTCCACCAGCGATTTCTGTTAGTTTCTTTGCACAATCAATCGCAGCTTGATGAGTAAAACGTCGCGGAGCAAAAGGCAATTCAGTCAATTGTTGTTGAATGCTTGCTAACACTTTAGGGTGACCATACCCCAGCTGGTGAACGTTATTACCATGAAAATCCATATAACGTTTACCACTAATATCTTCTATATAAATACCATCGGCTGCTGCTAACGCATTCATACAAGGTGTGGACATGGATTGATGTAAAAAGTACTCGCTGTCTTGCGCTAACATTGCTTCGGTTTGCGGTGAGTTTAATTTTCGATACCACTTTGTTCGAGCCTCAGTAGTATTGGTATCCCCCTCACAACGCAGATGTAGATTTTTTTCAGCAGTCATACTCATTATTGTGTAGCCTTCTGCCAAAACATGGTTTGCGCAATTGCATCTAATAAACGGCGAATATCATCGTTATGGACGTCTCCAATGTTACCAATACGGAAACAATCAGCGTTTGAAACTTTCCCCGGATAAATAACAAAACCATGTGATTTCAACTGAGTATAAAACTCTTTAAAATCGTAATTTGGCGCTGTTGGTGAGTCAAATGAAGTGATAATTGGTGAATGAAGTGATTGAGGTAGTAAACACCTGAAGCCTAATGACTCCATGCCCTTTACAAGTAAGCGTTGATTCGATAGATAGCGTTGATAACGAGCTTTAACACCACCTTCTTGTTCTAGCTCTAACATGGCTTGATAGAAAGCACGTACGGTATGCGTAGGAGAGGTAAAACGCCACTTACCGTTATTTTTCTCCATGCAATCCCATTGATCATAGAGATCTAGCGATAATGATCGTGCTCGTCCTTGGCATTGTTTTAACTCTGACGTTTTTGCAATAACAAAGCCAAATCCAGGTACGCCTTGAATACATTTATTAGCAGAGCTGATCATAAAATCAACACCAAGCTCACCAATATCCATTGGAATACCACCAAAACTCGACATTGCATCTAAGATCATGATCTTATTACGTGATTTAACTAAATCACAAACCGCTTCAATCGGGTTCAACATGCCTGTCGTGGTTTCACAATGCACCATGGCAACATGTGTAATATCTGAATCGGCATCCAACAAATTAGCAATATGCTCAAGATCTGGCTGTTCAACTTCACTTAGCTCAATAACATGATGATCAATGTTTAAATACTCAGCAATTTGAGTGATGCGCTTGCCATAAGCACCATTATTAATGACTAATAATTTGCCATCAGCAGGGATAACTGTGCCAATTGTTGCTTCTACTGAGGCGCTCCCACTCCCTTGCATCAGTACTGATGTGTAACCGTTATATTGTGTTGCCAAATCCACCAGTTTAGTGCGAATCACTTCAACAATATCTTTGTTGTAATCATCATCCCATGTACACCAATCTTTTAACATTGCCTCACGAACAGACTGCGTTGTTGTTAAAGGGCCGGGGGTTAACAGCAAGTATTGATTCGTCGAGTTTTCCATCTTTTAATCTCATTTGGACTATACCAGTTTAAAAACTATAACGAGTTAAAAACCAAGCTGTAAATGGCTCATCTAAAGAGTTAATAAAAGATTCATATTAGAAAACTCTCATCTTTGTTCAGTCATATAAGCCACATAAAACCGCCTTAAAACTGAAATACAGTAATCATCTAAGCGTCATAAAGACACCCTAGCATCGTAATGGCTCACAAACTGGTACATACCAAAATTACAACATTGAGTTAGATTTTATCAATCATGGAGATACAACAATGAAGAACCGTTGGATACTAGCCCCTCTTGCTGCTATTTCAGTACTTTCAGCGACACATGCTTTTGCCGCAGAGGAACTAACGGTATACAGTGCATTTGAAACTGATATGTTAGCTAAATTTAAAGATGGTTTTGAAAAAGCTAACCCAGATATCAAAATCAAATGGGTACGTGACTCAACAGGGATCATGACTGCAAAATTACTTGCTGAAAAAGACGCACCACGCGCTGATGTTGTTTGGGGCTTGGCTGGATCTTCAATGGCATTGCTTAAAGAAAACGGCATCTTAAAGCCGTACTCTCCTAAAGGTTTAGATCAAGTTCGCCCTTCTCTTATTGACCCACAAGCAAATAAAGCATGGTTTGGTAACGACGCATTTTTTAATGCGGTTTGTTATAACGAAGTGGTTGGAAAGAAACTCGGTTTAACTAAACCTGAATCTTGGCAAGATTTATTAAAACCTGAATACAAAGGCCATATTGCAATGCCTAACCCTGCTTCTTCGGGGACTGGCTACATGCAGGTTTCAGCATGGCTACAGACTATGGGTGATAAGGCTGGCTGGGAATACATGGCGAAGCTTGATAAAAACATCGATCACTACACTCACTCTGGTTCTAAGCCATGCGTTCAAGCAGCACAAGGTGAGGTGGCTATCGGTATCTCTATGGCCATTCGCGGTGCAACACTAAAATCACAAGGAGCACCTATCGATGTGATCATGCCTAAAGGTGGTGTTGGTTGGGAAGCGGAAGCTGTTGGTCTTGTAAATGCTAAATCTGCAGCAGCAAAGCGCCTAGTCGATTGGTCAATTTCAGCCGATGCTAACAAATTATACAACGAATTCTATCCTGTAGTAGGTCGTAAAGCAGAATCTAAACCAGTACCAAACTACCCTGATGTTGAAAAAGCCATGGTTAAAATGGACTTCTCAAAAATGGCATCATCTCGCAAAGATGTACTAAGAACATGGTCTGAAAAGTTTGATTCGAAATCTGAGCCAAAATCTTAATTAATCTAACTTTAAAACGCCGAGCCTATCACAGGCTCGGCGTTTTAAATGAATAACACATTAATTCTAACTAATAGAGATTGCTGAAATATAGCAACTAATCATGCATTCTTTACAAAGCGTGCATTTTTCATGATCAACCACAGGTTTACTCTCAGCTAGCCAAGTAATCGCTTGCTGCTGACAACTGTCACTACAACTTTCACAATAACCATAAATATTATCGCAAGTATTACTTATCACGATTTTTTCTTGAATCACCTGGGTTTGTGTTCTTGCAAATCGGGTAAATAACTCTCGGCGACTATACTGTTTAGCTTCGCGCATTAAAATAAACCTTGCTAGGAATTGCTTCAGCACCAAACTCCTCAGTAAGCACCTCAAGAAACTCTTGTCCTAATAAAGCTAACTGATGGTAAGCACCTTCTGGTGCCGCTTGTTCTAATAACGTTAAATAATGACTTGCCCATGGCAATATATGAACCGAAAGCAACGCTTTAACAGCATCAAACTCCTTAGCCTCTATCAAGCTTGAAACAACCATTAACATCAATCCAAATTGATCTTCTGGTTCATTATGACAAGCTTCAAATTCAATATCATATTGCTTTAAAAAAGCACGAAAAGCTAAAGTCGATTCGCCAAACACAACAGACTCTCGATCTAAATATACCGAGCCCCAAGGTGGTGCTTTCATTTCACCTACCCCAGTGAAGAGTTCATCATGCCAAACAGCTAATACATCTGAATCAGTGTTTAAGAAGGCATTAGTTGTGACATCAAATTGTGTATACCCTGTATTTTCTAATGTAAGCACAGTGCTTACACCAGAAACGTCATATTGGCTTGGATGGTAATAAAATAACCCTCCAATAACACGACTAAACACTCTTATATTATCCAGATCAGCACTGCTATACATTTCAACTCACAATTTATTAATTTTACCGTTAGCACAACAATACTTTTTAACTATTTTATATATATTGACATAAAACAATAAACGATCATTTCATATAGGCATAATTGTGATTCAAATAAGCAATGTCCCAAGGAAATATCGTGTCTAACTTAAAAAAGTCATTGAGCATTACTCGACGTAATGTATTAAAAAGTGGCTCTTTATTAGCTGCGAGTGTTGGTGGTATGTCCCTACCATTCACCAGCGTAAAAGCTCTAGCAAAAGAAACACCGACTAAACCTAATGAAAAAATCGTCTGGTCATCTTGTACTGTAAACTGCGGTTCTCGATGTCCCTTACGAATGCATGTTGTTGATGGTGAAATAAAATATGTTGAAACAGATAATACTGGTGACGACATTTTCAACCATTCACATCAAGTCAGAGCTTGTTTACGTGGACGCTCAATGCGCCAACGCGTATATAATCCCGACCGCTTAAAATATCCATTAAAACGTATTGGTAAACGCGGTGAAGGTAAGTTCCAACGTATTAGCTGGGATGAAGCTTTTGATATTATTGGTAATAGTCTTAAACATACCATTAACGAGTATGGAAATGACGCTGTTTACCTAAATTACGGTACAGGTACCCTTGGTGGCACTGTTACTAAAAGTTGGGATCCTTCAAGTACGTTGATTGCTCGAATGATGAACCTATGCGGTGGTTACCTTAACCATTACGGTGATTATTCTGCCGCAAATATTGAACGTATGAGTGAATTCTTTTACGGCTCATTTGTTGATAACAACAGTATTGATGACGTTCAAAATGCCGACTTATGTATCATGTTTGGTAACAACCCTGCTGAAACTCGTATGTCTGGCGGTGGTCAGGTTCATAGTTTCGTTGATGGACAAAAGATCAATCATACCCGCACTATTTGTATTGATCCTCGCTATACGGACACCGCAGGTGGTCGAGAAGATCAATGGGTTCCGATTAAACATGGTACTGATGCTGCACTGTGTGCTGCGATTGCCCATGTATTGATCACTGAAAACAAAGTCGACCAAGCTTTCCTTGATAAATATTGTGTTGGTTATGATGCGAAAACTCTTCCAGCATCTGCGCCAAAAAACGGTAGCTATAAAGACTATATCTTGGGTCATGGCAACGATAATACAGCTAAAACACCAGAGTGGGCTGCTCCTATTACAGGTATTCCAAGCGATATAATCATTAAATTAGCCCGTGAAATTGGCAATTCTAACCGTATTTATATTACTCAAGGTTGGGGTTTACAACGCTCTGCTAATGGCGAACAAGCCTGTAAAGCTATCATGATGTTATCTCTACTGAGAGGTCAAGTAGGCCTTCAAGGTGGTGGTACTGGTGCTCGTGAAGGAAATCATAGTTATCCTTTTGTGCGCTTTCCTAAAGTAGAGAACCCAATCAAAACAGCCATTCCAATGTTCCTGTGGACCGACGCTATTTTCCGTGCTCATGAAATGACAGATAAAACGGATGGTCTTTTAGGTGCAGAAAAGCTTAATAACCCAATTAAGTTTATTTGGAACTATGCGGGTAACTGTTTAATCAACCAGCATTCTGATATCAACCGTACCCATGACATCCTACAAGATGAAAAAGCGTGTGAGATGATTGTTGTTATCGATAATCACATGACATCATCTGCAAAATATGCCGATATTGTGCTACCTGATTGTACAACTTCCGAACAGTCTGACTTCTGTATGGATGGCGCAGCGGCATCAATGCCTTACTTTATTTTCGCAAGCCAAGCAATTAAACCACGCTTTGAGTGTAAACCTATTTACGACATCATGACGGGTGTAGCGAAGCGTATGGGTGTGGAACAAGCCTTTACTGAAGGTCGTACGCAAGAAGAATGGTTACAATGGATGTATGCCGAAACCGTTAAACAAAACAACGATCCGCATCTTCCAGATTACGATACAATGCGTAAGCAAGGGATCTACAAAAAACAATTTGAACGTCCACATGTTCCTTATGAAGATTTCCGTGCAAACCCTGAAGCGAATCCATTGCCAACACCGTCAGGTAAAATTGAAATCTATTCTGAGCAATTAGCGACCATTGCTAAAGAATGGCAATTAGACAGTGATGAGCATATTACGCCTATCCCTGAATACCATTCCACCTTTAATGGTTGGGATTCAAAAGATCGTAAAGAATACCCACTGCAACTTACTGGCTTCCACTATAAAGCTCGTGCCCACTCGACTTATGGCAACGTTGCCTTGTTAAAAGCAGCTGCACCACAAGAGCTATGGATGAACCCTATTGATGCACAAACTCGCGGCATTAAAAATGGTGATCTTGTCAATGTGAGAAGCAAACAAGGTGAATTGAATGTTCGTGTGAAAGTAACACCGCGTATTATGCCGCATGTTACAGCACTAGGCGAAGGTGCTTGGTACTCTCCGAACAGTAAAGGTGTGGATCAAGCGGGTTCAATTAACGTATTGACCACCAGCCGACCTAGCCCACTGGCAAAGTCGAATCCATCTCATACCAACCTTGTTGAAGTTAAACTAGTGAAAAGCATGGGAGCTTCATAATGACACCTAAGAAACAATATGGCTTTTACATCGATTCCAGTAAATGTACTGGTTGTAAAACCTGTCAGCTTTCATGTAAAGATAATAAAGATCTAGGTATAGACCGTAACTTCCGCCGTATTTATGAATATGTTGGTGGAAACTGGAGTGAAAATAACGGCGTTTTTCGCCAAGATGTTTTCTCTTACTACCTTTCAATTTCATGTAATCACTGTTCTGATCCTGCATGTACAAAAGTTTGCCCATCAGGTGCAATGCATAAGCGTGAAGAAGATGGTCTAGTTGTTGTTAACGAAGATGTCTGCATTGGTTGTAAATACTGCCATATGGCTTGTCCATACGGTGCACCACAATACAGTGAAGAAAAAGGTCACATGACGAAGTGTGACGGCTGTTTTGAACGTGTTGCTGAAGGACTAATGCCTATTTGTGTTGATAGTTGTCCACTGCGTGCCATCGAATTTGGTGAGATTAGTGAACTGCGTAAAAAATATGGTAGTAACGCAAATTGTGCACCATTGCCAGATTCAAGCATTACGCACCCGAATTTGATCATTAAATTAAATCCTAATGGTAAACCGGTTGGTGATACTAGCGGATTTTTACAAAACCCTAGAGAGGTTAAATCATGATTTATCCTGAATTACCATTAGTCATCTTTACCGTTCTAGCACAGACAGCTGTTGGTAGTTATATCATTATGGCTTCGCGCCTGTCTGCAATGGGATCAACATTCAAACAGCGCCGCCCTCTTGTTCTTAGCATGTTTATCTTATGGGCATTTATGGCCGTTGGTTTTGCAGCTTCAACGATGCACTTAGGCAGCCCATTCCGTGCATTCAATGCATTAAACCGTGTTGGACATTCAGGCCTTTCAAATGAGATCTTAACGGGAAGTCTATTTTTTGCTCTTGGTGGAATTTACTGGCTTGCTGATCTGTTTAAAGTCGCCAATGAGTCTATTTTAAAGCTTGCTCGTATAATTGTTTCAATTGCTGGTATTGTCTTTATGGCAGCAATGGTAAAAGTTTATTTGATAAATACTGTGCCAGTTTGGAACAGTAGTTTTACTTATGTTGAATTTATTGGCACCGTATTAATGTCAGGAATACTATTAGCATATGTATTACTTAACTTCACAAACTCATCAAGTCGTGATCTCAATGTAAAATTGGCCATCTTAGGTGTAATCATTATCGCTCTACACCTCATTGTTACAGCGTGGCAATTAGTTGATATAGCTGAAATAACGACATCAATTCAAACAGGTGCTGACCATTTAGCAAACTACTCGGGTTCAATAGTTACGCGTTTAACTTTATTGGTTATTGCGGCTGGATTATGGATAACATCAGCTTTTAAAGCTTCGCTTACAACCAAGCTCGGCGTACTCGCGTTTATCGTAATGTTTATTGCTGAATTAATTGGCCGTGGTGTTTTTTACGGATTACATTTCACCGTCGGTCTTGTGTGATACGTGAATAAATCGAGATAAAACTAGAGGGTGTTGGTAGATTAAACAGATATATATTTGTTATCAGTCAGCACCCTTTATTATATATATTTTAAATACATACTGATCTTTCCCTTATATCTCGCAAATATAAACTGTCTTATTTGCGTAAAACTTACGTCATTGAAGTGTAACTCTTGAAGACTAAATTTGGTATATACCAATTAGTATGAGTTATCACCATGAGTACATATCTCCAAATTGACAACCTTTGTAAGCATTTTGGTCAATTCACCGCCTTAAAGAATATCTCCCTCGCTATCAATAAGGGGGAATTTATTTGTTTTCTAGGTCCTTCTGGCTGCGGTAAGACAACTTTACTTCGCGCTATTGCTGGCATGGATATCGCGAGCTCAGGTCATATCATTCAAGATGGCAAAGACACGACTTTCCTTGCGCCAGAAAAACGTGATTTCGGTATAGTATTTCAATCTTATGCCCTATTCCCAAACCTAACGGTATCAGAAAATATTGCATTAGGCTTACGTAATCAAGGTAAATCTCATAAAACAGCGAGTGACATTGTCACATATTGGTTAGAACTTATTGGATTGCCAGATTCTGGTGAAAAGTACCCAAGCCAATTATCGGGTGGTCAACAACAACGTATTGCTCTGGCTCGCGCACTCGCCTTGTCACCGGGTTTACTATTACTCGATGAGCCTCTATCCGCATTAGATGCAAAAGTACGAACACACCTTCGTGATGAAATTTGCCAACTTCAACGTAAACTTGGCATTACCACAATCATGGTAACTCACGATCAAGAAGAAGCTTTATCAATGGCTGACAGAATTGTTGTCATGAATCACGGTGTCATTGAGCAAGTTGGTACACCTGAAGAAATCTATCAAAATCCTGCTTCGCGCTTTGTCGCAGAGTTCGTTGGTAGCATGAACTTTATTGATGCATCTGTTGTGAGTGACGATAAAATCCGAATTGGTGAAACTTTGTTACCTTCACCGAATGAGCATCTTAATCGTGGACAACGTATTGAATTAGGTCTGCGCCCTGAAGATATTCATTTCACCGATAATAATCAACAATCAGCATATTCGATTCCTGTTCAAGTTGAAGATTTAGAATTTCAAGGTACTTACGTACGCGCAAATTGTCGACTGCAAGGCTATAACCCCACTAAAAATATTAAAGTCGACGTACCAATTAGAGAACTACGACGTCTTGCCATTAAGGAAGGTCATTTCCTCTTCGTGAACATCACTCAGCAATATACCCACATTTTTAAAGCTCAGTGATTTAACAATTTTAAAGGATTAATGATTATGGCTTCTCTACTTCCAGCTAAAGCTATCCCAAATAGTCGTCATCAAATAACATCGATACCACTCAATGTGCGTTTGGCAATTTTGAAAAATACTGTTACTAAGAACAACTTTATTATTGCGGTCATACTCATTTTACTTTTAGTAATGATGGGGACTTTTGTTATAGCACCACTCTTTTCTATGCTTCAAAAGAGCATGCAAAATGACACTGGACAATTTGTTGGTTTAGCCAATTTTGTAGAGTATTTTTCATACTCTTCAGTATGGCAATCAATCAGAAATACGCTCTTTATTGGTGTTACTGTCACTTCTCTCGTTGGTCTATTTGCTTTTTGTTACGCATACGCTTTAACCCGCAGTTGTATGCCATTTAAAGGGTTATTTAGTATTTTAGGAACAGCGCCAATCCTCGCACCTTCGCTGTTACCAGCACTCAGTTTAATCTATATCTTAGGTAATCAAGGGATTGCTAAAGAACTTCTAATGGGGCACTCCATTTATGGCCCAATAGGAATAACTATTGGTTTAACCTTCTGGTGTTTTCCTCATGCTTTGATGATCATCAAAACGTCACTTCGCACCTCAGATGCAAGATTATACGAAGCAGCAAAAGCTCTTAATACTTCGCCATTAAAAACATTTTTTATCGTGACGTTACCAGGAGCGAAATACGGTGTGATAAGTGCGTTGATTGTGGTATTTACACTTGTTGTATGTGATTTTTCAGTACCTAAGGTTATCGGCGGTAGCTATAACATTCTGGCAACTGATATTTTCAAACAAGTAGTTGGTCAACAAAACTTTGAGATGGGTGCGGTAACCAGTGTTGCGTTACTGGTGCCAGCAATTCTTGCTTTTACGGCTGATCGTTGGGTACAGAAAAAACAAAAAGGGCTATTTGATTCTCGCTCTGTCGCTTATGTGCCTCAAGCTAACTTTATCCGAGATGGTTTATGCTTTATTTTTTGTAGCCTTATTTGTCTCGTTATTATAGCAATTATTGGTATGGCGATTTACGGCTCGCTCGTCACATTTTGGCCATGGAATACCACCCTTAGTCTTCATAATTATAACTTTGCGCAATTTAGTGCATCCGGTTGGGAACCATATTTTAATTCGATTAAGTTAGGTGTATTGGTTGCCGTTTTCGGAACAATAACCATTTTTCTAGGTGCATACTGTATTGAAAAAGGACGCTGTCTGGGTCCGCTTCGTCAATTGCTACAAATGTTTGCAATTATTCCAATGGCAGTTCCTGGAATGGTGCTTGGTTTAGGTTATATTTTCTTTTTTAATAATAGCGCGAACCCGCTAACAATTATTTACGGCACACTTACTATTCTGGTCATTAACACAATAATGCATTACTACACTGTGGGTCATATGACGGCAGTCACGGCATTAAAACAATTACCTGAAGAAATCGAAGCAATTTCGGCATCATTAAAACTGCCGCAATATAAAGCATTTTTTAAAGTTACTTTACCTGTGTGCGCACCAGCGATTCTGGATATTTTTGTCTATTTGTTTGTTAATGCAATGACGACAACCTCTGCGATTATATTTTTATATTCAACAGATACTATGCCAGCGTCAGTTTCTGTACTAAATATGGATGAAGCAGGACAAACAGGACCAGCAGCAGCAATGGCTGTGATGTTATTAATCACAACGGCAATGGTGAAAATAAGTTATGTTGGTGTCAGTCAATTACTTGAAAGAACAACACAAACATGGCGTAAACGGTAAATAATATAAGGGCAAGGGAACGCTTGCCCTCTTGTATATTAATACTTTTATAATTCTATTTTATATCCATATAATACTGTTTAACGGATAAAAATTAAATTCGGCACCAGTTAAAAGAGAGTGGTTTAGTGCAATATTTAAAGATCAAGGATGCTATTTTTGAACAAATTGAATCAGGTCAATTAGGACAAAAACTGCCATCAGAAAGAAAATTGGCAGAGTCGTTTAACACAACTCGTATTACCTTGAGAGAAGCATTATCGTTACTTGAGTCTGAGGGAAAACTCTTTAGAGAAGATCGTCGTGGTTGGTTTATATCACCCCAACCATTAATTTATGATCCAACGAATACCACAGAGTTTCCTGCAATGGCGATGGCACAAGGTCGCACTCCCCGATCGGAGTTACTTTCTGCTGAATTAGTCAAACCCAATAAGCAAATAGCACAATTACTACAAACTACCACTGAAGATGAATTGTATCGAATCAAGCGTTTACGTTTTCTCGATAATCGCCCTGTCGTTGTAGTAACCAACTACATCTTACCGTCATTCTTTCCAGATTTACTGGAAACAGATTTTACTCACTCTCTCAGTATTATTTACCGTGAACATTACAAACGCATATATTCAAAAACGCGCTATCGTGTGAGCACTACATCATTAACAGGCTCTACAGCGACAGCGCTTCGTGCTACAGCAGGTAGTCCTGCTATGTTTGTAGAACGCTTAAATTATGATCAATATAATAATCTTATTGACTGTGACTTGGAATATTGGCGCCATGATGCAATATGTATTCAATCCCTTGCCACTTTAAAGAATACTTAGTGAACGATAGAAACTGCGTCTAACTTCTCTTTCAACTCTTGATCGTATTCATCTAACCACGCATAGCGTTCGCGATACATTTTACGCTTTGGTCGTTTAATGTCTTCCATTGCGCGACGCTCTGTGTGTAATGGTAACAAATAGAAGTCATCATTGAATTCTTCACCATTATGCTCTTGCCATAATTGGTCATAGTTAAGATTAATCGTTGACGCTTTTTTACCGTAACGCTTAGCGGTGTATACATGCGCACTATTTTTAACCGCATAGATATGTTCAATATTCATATCATTAGCAAATAAACGTAAGGTTTCAACCATAAATGACTTTGGTCGTAAGCCATAAAAAGCTTTCGTAAATAAGCGGCTAAATCCATTATCGTTAGCACCACCTTGCATACAACCAACATAAATATCGTTATCAATAACGGTAAATGCGATAGCGTAATAACGGTGATCGTTGCTATCTGTCAGTATTAACGCTAACTCACCCTCGCGACGATAAGTATGATCAAAACTTAGTTTGACTTGATAGGATTTATCCTCAATATCAAAGCTATAAAGCTCTAATTCATCAGTATAAATAGTATGGCGAGCTGAGTCTGAAAAATGGTTTTCCATCCAGTTATAATGTTTTTTTAAAACCTCAACAATTTGATTTTTAGAAAAACACGTAGCCAAATAGGGTTTTGTAAAGCGCATTAAAAATTCAGGTTGCTGCTCAATGACTTCTTGTCGTTGGGCATTTGAAAAGAAATGAGCAAGTTCTTTATATTGGCGTGAATATACCATTGCTCTAAACGCATATTTAGCGATAGACAATGTTTTACCGTGATTTTTATGACTGTAAGCGAGTTTTGCAGACTTTAATATACTCATTAGATGTCTCTAATCTTGTTTTTCGTAATTGTATACGAATTAAGTATAAAAGAGTAACTGATAGAATTATATTTGTTACATTTAATTATCTTCACTAAATAGAAGATGAAAGGTACTATCCATTCAACACAATAATGAGCAGAGAAATATCATGGAAAAATTAATGCCATACCTTGCTAAATTCGCCTTTACTGTCTCTATGGTTATGTTTGTAGCTGGCGGAGGTATGGCACTATATGCGATGTTTTACGGTTAATTAACGTTATAAACGCATACCACCATCAATTTCGAGAATACGCCCAGTGAAGTAGTCATTCTCAATAATATACTTCACTGTATGAGCAACCTCTTCAGGCTCACCAACACGCTCTAAAGGTGCTGACGCCTTCATTTTTTCAAGCACTTCGGGCTTCAATTGGTCTGTTAAAGGAGTATCAATCAAACCGGGAGCAATTGCAGCAACACGAATACCATATTTTGCTAACTCTTTCGACCAACCCACAGCCATAGTTGCAACTGCAGCTTTTGATGCCGCGTAGTTAGTTTGGCCTAATGTTCCTGCTCTAGCGACACTTGAAATGTTAATAATAACGCCTTGTGATCCAGTTTTGATCATCTTTTCAGCAGCTTCTCGTCCACACAAAAATGAACCAGTAACATTAACATCCATCACCGTTTGAAATTGTTCTAAAGGCATTTTCGTTAATACGTCATTACTTTCACTAACCAGCAAGCCATCATCAAGAATACCAGCATTGTTAATTAAGACATTAATATGACCGAAATCTTCAATAATATGCGCAAATGCTTGAACAACTTCCTCTTCGCTTGTTACGTCAGCCTCATAGATCATTGCTTTACTATTTAGCATATGACACTGATCTTGCGTTTGACGTAGCCCAGCTGAGTTGATATCAATTAAAGCCAATTCAGCGCCCATTTGAGCTAGAGTTACAGCCATCATCTGGCCTAGACCTTGACTAGCACCGGTAATGACAACAACGCTATTCTCAATATTCATTTATTGCTCCTGAATTAAAACAAAATTTTTGACTTTGCTACTTTAACGTATATTTAACTATCACAATAATTCTATTCATAAAATCTAAGTTATTATAAATAGTTAGCTAATATTCACCTGATTAAGTGGATTTTCATGCTCAGACCAGATAGGTGTAAATATTTGCTCAATGATCTTTGTATCAACATCACTTACTGATGAATAAATCCAGTTAGGCGTATAATCTTTATCGATCAAATGTGCACGGACACCTTCTTTAAACTCACCCAACAAACCACAATTCACTGAAAGGCCCAATTCCATTTTTATACAGTCTAGTAAAGATACATCTTTATAGTCCTGTATTTGTTTAAAACAGATATGTGCGGTAATAGGGCTACCTGCATTCATTACCTTTTTTGCAGTCTCAATCCAGAGCCCCAAACCATCAATGGCATTAATCTGTTCGAAAATAGTAGGTAATGATTGGGAAAAACAGGCCGCCTGAATTTGCGCAAAGTATGGCATTAATTGATTTGCTGGTAACACGGAGTGCTCTTCTACAGCACAGTTATTTAATATGGTCGAGATTGCTTCTGATACCGATGACTGGCTTTGTATATCAGCCAATACTGTTGACCACGGGTAATGCTTTAGTTGATTGACAACATTATCATAAGCACTATTTGGAACAATATGATCAACCATTGCTAAATCACGAGCATCACAGACGTTGATACGTGCGCCTGTTAATCCCAAAAACAAACCGATACCAGCAGGAAGTTGGTTTAAAAACCATGTCGCACCAACATCAGGATATAAACCAATAGTTATTTCTGGCATGGCTAATACTGTATTAGGTAAAGCAACGCGGTGACTTGCGCCTATATATAAACCTAACCCTCCCCCCATGATGAACCCATGTCCCCACGCAATAACGGGTTTGTTATAGTGATGGATGAGTAAATTACAACTATATTCGACAGAGAAATATTCAGTTAAAAACGGTTTAGCTACGTGGCTATCGATTTGATCTAAATCTATTTGTGGTGGCTTATGTTGATGATTTAAAGCAGGATCATTTTCCATTGCATAATACATACTACGCACATCCCCACCCGCACAAAAAGCGCGATCACCCTTCGATTTAAAAATTACAGCAACAATGCTTTCATCTTCACGCCAAAGCTGTAAATACTGGTAAATCGTTTTATGCATATTTAACGTTAGTGCATTAAGCGATGATGGATTATCCAGCTCTAGTACACCAATACTATGTCCATCAGTACAACGTATATAGGAAACATTAACCATTCCTGTCATCACTTACTCCTTCGCCTTAATTTCCGATCTTCAACGTCATACTATTTAACATCAACTTCAATCGCAATTGCCAATGCTTCCCCTCCACCAACACATACAGCAGCAACACCTTTTAGCGTTTTCGTTTTAGTGCTACTCAACATTTGTACTTTTTGTCGTAATGTATGGGTCAATGTCACCACAACTCTTGCTCCCGTTGCTCCTATTGGATGGCCTAACGCACAAGCTCCACCGTTAACATTCACTTTTTCAGCATCAATGCCTAACTGCTTTATCGCGGCAATTGTTACCACAGCAAAAGCTTCGTTAATTTCCCACAAATCAACATCATCAATGGACCAATTAAGATCATCTAATAATTGGTTAATGGCATGAATAGGTGCAATGGTAAACTCATCAGGATCACGACTATGACTTGCATACCCTTTAATTATCGCCAGTGGATCTAAGCCTTGTCGGCGAACTTGCTCTGCTTCCATTAACACTAGAGCTGCAGCGCCGTCACCAATAGCACTTGATGAAGCTGCTGTGATCGTGCCTTGTTCACCGTGTTGCGAAAATAAAGGTGGGAGATTTGGTATTTTCTTTGGGTTAACTTCATTTGGGTGCTGATCTTTTTCAACTGTCACCAAGGCTTTTTTACTCTGAGCGGTAATAGGGACGATTTCAGCGTGAAATGCCTGACGATTATCCGCTTCTCGGGCTTTATTGATTGACCTTATAGCCCACTCATCCATGGTTTCGCGTGAAATATCATACTTAGTCGCCGTTTGTTGGCCATAAACACCCATTAAATGCCCATCAAATGCATCTTGCAATCCATCTAAGTATAAATGATCCAGTACCGCTTTATGGCCTATTCGCATACCATTTCGGCTGTCTGTTAATAAATAAGGGGCATTGGTCATGCTCTCCATACCCCCTGCTACAGCCGCTCGGATCGCCCCAGCTTTAATCATATCGCAAGCCAATAAGATAGATTTTAACCCTGAGCCACAAACCTTGTTTATCGTTGTACAGGAAACCGATACAGGAATTTTGGCCATCAAAGCAGCTTGTCTTGCAGGTGCTTGCCCAACACCTGCCGTTAATACACAGCCCATAAAGACTTCATCAATCAATTGTGCAATGTGCTCATACTCTATCTCACTATTATGTTCTAAAGTCGTATCTGTTGGCTGAACACGCTTGACATCTCGTAATGCAGCTTCAATAACAATACTACCAAGCTGAGATGCGGAAAAATGCCGTAAATCGCCTTGAAAACTCCCAATTGGCGTTCTTTTAGCAGCAACGATCAGAATATCCTTACTCATACCAATCACCTCTTTACGTCAATTTAGAAAACATTGCCTTGCAGGAATATTAGGGGATTTCTTGACGCTTTTGTAAGCATAGCACTAACATTTACGTAAACGTTAAGAAACATTTGCTGGGATTTTAATACTCAAAATCACTGCTCTGCTTAACCGATAGGTGAAAAGTTTTTACCTATCTAACGTTGCAGGAGACTCAATGTGATGACTTTCAAAATCAGCGAGCTTGCAAACGAATTTAAAATAACACCACGCAGTATTCGCTTTTATGAAGATATAGGTTTGCTTTCACCTAAACGAGATGGCGTTAATCGTGTCTATGGACGACGAGATAAAATTCGGCTCGGTTTAATACTTCGCGGTAAGCGTTTAGGCTTCTCTTTACAAGAAATCGGTGAACTTTTCAGTTTATACGATGACAATAAAAGCCATGATCAGCTACTTTCAATGATCGATATCATCGTTCAAAAACAACGACAACTAACTCATCAACGCGCTGATATTGATATCACTCTTATTGAACTTGAACGCGCAAAAAAACGCTGCAAGCAAGCCTTAATAAAATCAGATTTATACAAAAACAAGTAGTCACAAATGTTTCCGCAAAGGAGGCTTTACCATGCATAGCCAATACGCACCGCTCAACTTTGATTTAGGTGATACTGCCAATATGCTGCGCGAACAGGTTAACTTATATGCTGCTGAACATATTGCCCCTATCGCTAACGAAATAGATCAAAACAATCAATTTCCCCATTACCTCTGGCAATCATTAGGTCAAATGGGCTTACTTGGCGTCACCATTGCTGAACAATACGGTGGGGCTGCTATGGGCTATTTAGAGCATGTTATCGTGATGGAAGAGATCAGTCGTGCTTCTGCCTCAATCGGATTGAGCTACGGTGCCCATTCCAACTTATGTACAAACCAAATATTCAGAAATGGCAATGATGCTCAAAAGCAACAATACCTACCCGCATTAATCACAGGAGAACACATTGGTGCACTGGCAATGAGCGAAGTTAATGCTGGGTCTGATGTTATGAGTATGAAGTTAAAGGCAGAAGATCACGGTGATCATTTTGTACTCAACGGTAATAAAATGTGGATCACTAATGGACCAGAGGCCAATACGCTTGTGGTCTATGCCCGCACCTCATCCAACGCAATTACTGCCTTTATTATTGAATCACAATTTGATGGTTTCTCTACTGCGCAAAAGCTCAACAAATTAGGTATGCGTGGCTCAAATACTTGCGAGTTAGTTTTTATTAACTGCAAAGTACCGAAACAAAACGTACTGGGTGAAGTAGACCACGGCGCAAAAGTCTTAATGAGTGGATTAGACTTCGAGCGCGTAGTACTTGCCGCTGGTCCACTCGGTATTGCGCAATCATGTTTGGATGTCGTGATCCCTTACATCCATGAACGAAAACAATTTGGTAAAGCGATTGGTGAATTTGAGCTGATCCAAGCCAAAATTGCAGATATGTATACCCAACTCAATGCTGCTCGCAGCTATGTTTACACCGTTGCAAAAGCCTGTGACCGCGGTGAAGTCACCCGTAAAGATGCAGCTGGAGTGATTTTACTCAGTGCAGAACTAGCCACGAAAATGGCGTTAGAAACTATTCAAATACTCGGTGGTAATGGCTATATCAATGATTACCCTGCCGGACGTTTATTAAGAGATGCAAAACTCTATGAAATTGGTGCAGGAACTTCAGAGATAAGACGCATGCTAATTGGACGTGAATTATTCTCAGAATCAGCTCGCTAAGGAGTAAGCCATGGCTCAACTTACCTCAAAAGTAGATACAACCAGCCAATGGTTCAAAAACAATAATGATGAGATGCAATTGTTGGTTGACGACTTAAACACCCACCTAGAGATAATCCATCAAGGTGGTGGAGAATCGGCATTAGCACATCAAAAAAAACAAGGTAAACAACCGGTAAGACAAAGAATTCATCAGTTACTTGATAAACACAGTCCATGGTTAGAAATAGCACCTTTTGCCGCACTAAATGTCTATAGCGAAGCCGTGCCTTGTGCTGGGATTATTGCTGGCATCGGCTACATCCACCAGCATGCGTGTATGATCATTGCCAATGATCCTTCGGTTAAGGGTGGAACATATTTCCCACTAACGGTAAAGAAACACCTTAGAGCCCAAGAAATCGCTGAAAAGTGTCATCTTCCCTGTATTTATATTGTTGATTCAGGCGGCGCTAACCTACCACACCAAGCCGAAGTCTTTGCCGATAAAGATCATTTTGGTCGCATATTTTTCAATCAAGCTCAAATGTCAGCGAAAGGGATCCCTCAAATTGCCGTTGTTATGGGGCTGTGCACTGCAGGTGGCGCATACATTCCAGCCATGTCTGATGTGTCTATCATGGTAAAAGATCAAGCAACGATCTATTTAGCTGGTCCCCCTTTAGTAAAAGCAGCAACAGGTGAAGAAGTAACAGCACAGGAATTGGGTGGAGCAGATGTTCATTGTAAAAAATCAGGTCTTGCTGATTATTATGCCAATGATGAAGCGCATGCATTGAGTCTTACACGTGATGCTATTGCTAGCTGCAATATGGCAAGTGCTAGTATTCATCATGATTCCATTGCATCTCCACCTAAATACAGCATGGATGACATCTACGGCATTGTGGGTACCAATATCCGTATTCCATTTGATATTAAAGAGCTCATAGCCCGTTTAGTCGACAACTCTGAATTTGATGAATTTAAAGCTATGTATGGCAATACCCTCGTTTGTGGCTTTGGCGCTATTGAAGGCCACCCTGTTGGCATTGTTGCTAATAATGGCATTCTATTTTCAGAATCGGCACAAAAAGGCGCTCACTTTATTGAGCTATGTTGTAAGCGGAAAATCCCTCTGTTGTTTTTACAAAACATCACCGGATTTATGGTTGGTAAACGGGTTGAAGCAGAAGGTATTGCAAAACACGGCGCAAAAATGGTGATGGCTGTTGCCTGTGCCAATGTGCCCAAATTTACCGTTATCATCGGAGGTTCTTACGGCGCAGGGAATTATGGCATGTGCGGGAGAGCTTATGATCCAACCCTGTTATGGATGTGGCCTAATGCACGCATATCCGTCATGGGTGGTGAGCAAGCCGCAGAAGTCCTATCACAAATCACTCAGGCTATCCGCCAACGAGAAAATAAACCTTGGACGGAGCAAGACGAACAACAAATCAAACAGCCAATTTTAGAGCTCTATGACAAACAAGGTCATCCCTACTACGCCAGTGCAAGGCTATGGGATGACGGCATTATTGATCCTAAATCTACACGTGATGTATTAGCTCAGGCGCTTTCAATTACTCAGCATGTCCCTATAAAAGAAACCCGATTTGGTATTTTCCGCATGTAACTTTTTAGGTCATATTATGAAAACACAACCAAATATCTTAGTGTCGGTTTCACCTAATAATATCGCGACCATTACTTTAAACCGTGTCGATAAATCGAATGCTTTTAATGCTGAAATCATCGGTGATCTGCTCACCGCCCTTAATCAACTTAAAATAAACAAAGAGATACGCGGCCTACTACTTGAAGCCAATGGTAAACATTTTTCATCGGGTGCTGATCTGCATTGGATGAAAAACATGGCTTTAGAAACAGAGGAAAATAATCAAAAAGATGCAGCTCAACTTGCTGAACTTCTAAATCAACTCAATCACTTTCCAGCTCCCACCATTGCCGTCGTTCAAGGTGCTGCTTTTGGGGGCGCATTAGGGTTAATTTGCTGCTGTGATATTGCTATTGCAAGTATCAACGCTAAATTCTGTTTAAGTGAAGTAAGGTTAGGGTTAGTGCCAGCAACAATTGCCCCGTATGTTTGTCGTGCGATAGGGATCCGCCAAGCAAAACGTTTTATGTTAACCGCAGAGTTAATCACGGTAGAAAAAGCACTCAAACTTGGTTTAATTCATCATATTTGTGATGATATACAACAAGAAAAACAGGTAATAATTCAGCAAATTTTAACCAATAGTCCAGCAGCGCTTGCAACAGTCAAAACCTTATGTAGCCAATGCGAAATCACAATAATTGATCAGAGTTTAATTCGTTATACCAGTGAATTAATCGCCAAAGTCAGATGTTCACCACAAGCACAAGAAGGCATACAAGCTTTTTTCGATAAAGTCCCACCAAGTTGGAGTAAAGCCAATGACATTAACGAATAAGCTTCAATTATCGCTACCCGATGCTATTACCGTTTTTGAGGTTGGCCCCCGTGATGGATTACAAAACGAACCTCACCTTTCAGCATTAGGTGATAAAGCAACAGCTCTTAAAATAGCGCTGATTAATGAATTGAGTCAGACAGGGTTAACACATATCGAATCAGGTGCATTTGTTTCGCCAAAGATGATCCCAACGATGGCTGATTCAGATAGTGTATTCTCGCACATTCAACGTCATCCCAATATATTTTACTCAGCTCTGACTCCTAATTTACAAGGGCTAGAAGCGGCCATTAACGTTAATGCCAATGAAGTCGCTATCTTTACTTCTTGCTCTGAAACCTTCACTAAAAAAAATATACACGCCAGTATTGATGAAAGCCTTCGACGATTTGAGTCTGTTATTGCGATAGCCCATCAACACTTAATACCTGTACGTGCTTATTTATCCTGTGTTATAGATTGTCCGTACGAAGGAAAAACACCACCACAACAAGTCGCAGAAATTGCAAAGACTCTCACCGACATGGGCTGTTATCAAGTGTCACTGGGAGACACAATAGGAACAGGAACGCCGTTACGAGTTGCTGCAATGTTAGAATGTGTAAGTCAACATATTCAATCAAAAGCCATCGCCGTCCATTTCCATGATAGTTATGGACAAGCCTTAGCGAATATTTATCAAGCAATGCAAATGGGAATTACGACAATAGACAGTAGTATTGCGGGATTAGGTGGTTGCCCATATGCACCAGGAGCAAGTGGTAATGTAGCAACAGAAGATGTTATTTACTTATGCCAAGGGCTTAACATCAATACCGGCATAGATTTAGAAAAAATCACATTGATTAGTCAAACATTTTGCCAACAATTGGGGATACGCCCACAGTCTAAAGTTGCTTTAGCTATGGCGCATCGCCCATAAACTTTATTCTGCGTCTCTACGAACTCGTTCTTCAGATTCAAGCTCGTTCACAGCATCCCATAACTGTTGTTCACGAATACGTTGACGTTCTAAGTTGGCATTAATACCATCGACAATCTGTTTATCTAATGGGCCTAAATAGTTATCAGCACAATCATGAAAGATACTTCGAAACTCTTCCATCGTTGGTAATCGATTATTATGTTCTTCAAAGTTATCAAAAATATCATGAACTTTAACTGACATATCCCGCTTCATGCTTTCTATCTCTGAACTATCCATATACTCCCTCGAGTGCACTTAGTTTCATACGATCTAATAACAGAAATATCTAAAACCGTCATTAAGTTCTAGAACAAACCATTAATATTTACACTTTATGTCACAAAAACTTTGTGACTATCAGCCACAATATTCAAAATCGATTGATAAATACTGTGTATCAATAATATCCTAGCTATGAGGACGTAATCATAAAAATCCATCTTCAGTATAGTGCGATTACACATGATAAAGATGATGATTTGGTGATGAATATGTAACAACTGAGACAACTAACTTTTGTTAGCACACTATCATCACAATTTAAGTGCCTCTATTCTCAGTAAAAATAACATCTGGATTCCGATGTTTTTTTAGATCTATAGTGTCGAATTCAGAAAGGAAGTTTGAACAAATTGAAACCGTTATTCTCATTGAAAACTCGCTATAAACAGCTTTGTTTGCCCATTTTTTTATTCTCAATAATACCCAGTATTAGCCAAGCTGAACCCGTGAGCGACACGAGTACTGATCCCGACAATCAATCAAGCATGGCAGATTGGGTTGATGACTCACACCAATCACTCACCGACACCGTTCATGATATTGGCGAATACCTTGACGAAAGCTTAGCTAAAGACGAGGACGAAGGTGCACTAACCAATCGAAGCTATTTACGTATTCGTAACCGCTTGGCCTATTCATACCGCGGCAAAGTTGATAATGACTTCAAAGTTTATTTTAAACTTGACCTGCCCCATGTGAAACGAGACTGGAAACTGATCATTGATTCAGAGCCCGGCGACTTTGATAGCCTTGAAAATAAGCAACGTGGTATTGCCACAGGCAACAAAACCACATCTGGCGATACCGTTGGTGCATTTCGCCTTCAAGATGCCCATTTTGGAAACTGGAATTCAGATTTTGATATTGGTATTAAATTAAAGCTTCCGCTTGATCCTTTCACAAAAATGCGATTTACACGCGTTGATCCTATTAGTGAAAACTGGACAACCCAACTAGAACAGCAAGTCTTTTATTACCACTCAAAAGGGTTAGGTTATCTAAGTGCACTTAGTGGCTATTACGCAATAAACCCTGAACACTCGAAAATATTCAAAACTACGACGAGTGCACAGTACTTAAAAGAAGACGACAAATGGGAACTGTTGCAGCAATTTGAATTGTTCCATCGCTACGACGATAAAAATCTATTCGAATACTCAACAGGGATCAGTGCTGATACTGGAGAAAATAAAGAAGTCACAAACTATTGGGTATCTGCAAAGTGGACTAAACGTATTTACAAACATTGGCTATATTTAGGTGTTCGTCCGCAGCTAGAATTTCCTCGAGAATACAACTATCACGCTAACCCAGGCGTTATGATTGAGCTTGAAATGTTCTTCTCTAAAAACAGAAAAATTGATCGCTTAGGTCGTTACATTCCTAAACCTACCCTGCCGGAGACACAAGACTAATAATGGTATGTCTATAGCGATGAAGCATAAATATTGCTTCATCGTTACCATCAAACTATGAACAACGACACAAAATCTTATTATCGCACTTCACTCTCATCACCAACTGGAATAATTTAACAACTAGGCAACAATTTCGCTTAGGAGTGTATTATGTTTCATTTAAAGAAAGTGATCTTCTCTGTATTGTTCCATTTCTATCAGTTTTTTAGAGTTAGTTATCCGCTATGGATAATGATTTCATCTCTTGGTGTCAGTCTGGGTTTAATATTACTTCTTTCTGGTGAAAATCATTTTCAACAAGGTATTAGTGCTATAACCAGTTTCAGTCTCATCAGTATCTATCTGATAACGCTGAAGCACTTTTATTCAAAATTATTAAACTGGAGTGATACTCGCTCTTCGAAAGAGATCATTGTATCGCTTAAGCAATAGTGCATTTAGTTTATCGCTTAAAATACTCACATTATCAACCACTATGGCATTGGTTACGCTTTCATTAAGGATATAGCTATAATATACCCATAAAGAATTATAAGAATTTTGCTTGTAGCTTTATAAACCACAGCAAAATTGAACATATAGCTGAGTATATTATGAATAAATATTTACCATTCATTGGCTTATCTTTATTGATTGCAGGTTGCGCGACACAAACTGTACCGCAGCCTGAGCCACAAGTGATCACAAAAATCGTAAAACAAGATACAGCGCCAGCAGAAAAAAAAGGTTATGACGATGGTTGTAAAAATGCTATGGAAGCACAGTTTTTACCATCCAAAGATATAGTAAATAGCTATGACACTGTAAATAGAGTGGCATACCTAAAAGGCTGGGAAAAAGGTTATAAACAGTGTGTTATTGGTTTAGGTCCAGTTAGAATCAACAGTTCTATGCCAGCGGGTCAAACAAAATAACATTTGCATTCAGGGGCTATATTTAATTAGCCCCTTATATTAGCTGTGTTAAATCAATCATTACATAACATTTGCTTGTTCTTCAATTCGTTGAACTAAGCCCACAGGTAATTTTAATGCTTCAGCTAATGCGTCGAGGTAAGCACGCTCTAAGAAGTGATCGACATCAATAGCCAATAAGGTAACTAAATAAACTTCAGAAGCTTGCTCTAAACCACTAACTTGCGCTGCAATCACCTGAGGATCTAACGGCGCATTTAGCCAGCGAACAATCACAGTTTCAATATCATGGGTGATCCCATTTTCAATCATCCATTGTGCTATCGCTGTTTTTTCTTGCTCGTCAATATGACCATCAGCTTTTGCTGCAAAGATCATTGCTTGAACTAGTAAATCTTGGTTTGTTTTTAGCTGAGTATTTTGAGTAATAGCTGGCTGCGAGTCCATTGCCGTATTAGAGGCATGTGATGACTCTTGCGACCACTTTTTATAAGCCTGATAAGCTACAGTGCCAATCACTGCAGTACCACCAATTAAGGCAGCTTTACCACCATATTTCTTTGCTAATTTACGACTTTTTTTATTACCTAATAATGCGCCGACTACTCCACCGGCCGTCGCGCCTTTTAATAAATCAGAGGTGCTAGAGCTCGATGTGGTTTTTCCCTTATCCATATAATTACTGGCTTGATTTATTAGCTGATCGAATAAACCTTTCATCGTCATTCTCCATAAAAAGGGCATATATTAATACTATGGAAAAAAAGATTAATTAAACAGCTTTAAAGCGTAAATCAATGTAAATTGACAGCCTTATTCACACAAGCAATTCATTAATAGCAACTAATAGATATAATTAATAACTTTTTATGTATCTACTAAGCATAAAAAACGCTCTAGAATAGAGCGTTAATATAAATTAAAACTAGTTCGATAAATACATTAAACTGTATAGAGAACTTTAATAATATGCCAACCAAATTTAGTTTTTACTGGTTCTGGAATTAATCCACGTAAATTATTATTTTTCTTTTTTAATGCTTCACTGGTACTGATTGCTTTGCCAGAAAAGACCGCTTTATCAAACTGCGGTACCATTGCTCCTTTACGGAACTCACCAAGATCTCCACCTTTTTTACCCGATGGACACGTTGAGTGTTTCTTAGCAAGATCTTGAAATTTTGCACCCTTTTTAAGCTGCTCTAGAATATCATCAGCCAATTCTTTGTGTTTCACTAATATATGAAGTGCGTGTGCGCTAGAAGCCATGGTGGGTTACCTATTTCATTACTTTTTATTGCGCAATTTTGCGATAAATACCTTAAACTAGCAAGCTATTCACGAAATTTGAATAAAATATAAACACGCCATTAATGCAATATTAATTCAACTATAACGGGATCATAATTTTCGAATAAAAGCTTAAAAATTTAACGACTTAAGGTCACTATAAAGGTTATTATAATCGTCTCATTCACTTTCCATTCATGGTCGTTACGTTACAATTATAAATATGAAAATACGTCATAGATATTTATATATAATCGGGCTTCTCGGATCGTTAACTTTCAGTGCGTTAGCAACGCCGATAACCCACGATGAAGAGCATCACGATGATGTAATGACAGCTGTCGAAAAAGGATTAATCAAGCCTTATTCAGCCCTTCAACATAAAGTCTCTCAACAGTTATCAGCACGTATAATTAAAGTAGAGCTCAACGAAGATAATGGTGAGTGGATCTATGAATTAAAGCTTATTGATACTGAAAACAATATAATAAAAGTTGAATATCAAGCTCAATCTTTACAAATGTTAAATATTAAAGGACGACATTTAGAAAATGTCATCAGGGCTCCAAAATGAAAATTCTTGTTGTAGAAGACGAAGTAACTTTAGGCGAACAAATTATCGCTGGTTTAGAACAAAGCGGTTGGGTGGCAGAGCTTTCATGTGATGGTATTGATGCCCTTTATCGTGCAACATCAGAACCTTGGGATGCTATTGTTTTAGATTTGGGTCTTCCTAAACTTGATGGTATTACCGTATTAAAAGGTATTCGTGAAGAAAATGTAAACTGCCCTGTCGTTATTTTAAGTGCGCGTAATGAACTCACACAACGTGTCGATGGTTTAAATGCAGGTGCTGATGATTATCTAACTAAACCTTTTCAGATGGTGGAATTAGTCGCTCGAGTTAGAGCCCAACTACGCCGTTCAACAGGTAATGCCTCTCCTGTTATTCAAGCAGGTAATCTAAGCCTTGATACACGTACATCCAAGGTAACTTGGGAAGGTCAAATCATTGATCTTACAGCACTTGAATTCAAAGTGCTGTCTTACCTCATGCATAACACTGACAAGGTTATTTCGCGAACAGAATTAGTTGAACATATTTATAAGCAAGATTTCGATCGCGATTCAAACACAATTGAAGTATTCATTGGCCGTATTCGTCGAAAAATTGGCAATGACGTAATAAAAACAGTTCGCGGTCTTGGATATCGGATTAATGCGAATTAATAAGCGGAAAAAAGGCCAGCCAAGTATTCGTAATCGCCTATTAAGTGCTGCTGCAATATGGCTATTAGCGATCACACTAACGGCTGGTTATCTTGTGCCAAGCTTTATTAAAAGCTACCTCATTGACCAAGAAAAGACTCAGCTTTATTTATATCTTGATCAAATTACAGCGCTCGTCGACATTGATGCGCATGGTCGCGTATATCTTGATGGTCGATTATCAAACCCACGATTTAATTCCCCTTATAGCGGTTTGTATTGGTCACTCCAACTAAACAACCAACATCTACGTTCACGCTCGTTATGGGATACCACCATTTCAGGGAATAACGAAGAGGGGTTTGAAGGTCCTAATAAACAATCCTTAATCGTGGTTAAACGTAAATTTTTACTGCCTGATAGTGATTATCCAGTCGAACTATCTGTTGCTGTCAATCAGGATAGATTACTCAAAACCTTGCAACAGCTAACGCGAGGTTTATGGTTAATTTTAACCATTATGGCAATTGGTATTCTTACGCTTACGACGCTACAAGTCAGTTGGTCACTGTGGCCTCTGCGTAAATTACGTCGTAATTTAAAGCTAGTGCGAGAAGGACATTCTACGGAGCTAACAGGGTTATATCCTGTTGAGATACAACCCGTTATTGATGACCTAAATGCCTTACTCTTCCACTATCAAGAGCTATTATTGCGCGCACGTAATCATTCAGGCAATTTATCTCACGCACTTAAAACACCCATTGCTATTTTGAATAATGAAGTCGCGTTACTCGATGAACCAACAAAAGCCAAGCTGGTACCGGCTCTCCAACAGTTGCAACAGCACATTGATTATCATTTAGGTCGTGCTCGTATGGCTGGCGCTGTTAACATTTTAGCGGCAAAAACAGCGGTTTCTAGTCGAGTAGATGCGATCTCCTTAGCAATGGATAAGGTTTACGCAAATCGAGAGCTGATCTTAGTTAACGAACTTGATAGCAGTGTGATGGTTGCTGTAGAAAGCAGTGATCTTGATGAGATGATCGGTAACTTAATCGAAAACAGCTATAAATGGGCTAACTCTTTGATTCGCGTCTACCAAGAGTCCAGCCAATCAGGACAAATTACCCTTGTCATTGAAGATGACGGCATTGGTATTGCTGAAGAAAAATGCAAACAAGTACTTAACCGTGGAGTGCGACTAGATGAAAGCACCCCAGGAACAGGGCTTGGATTAAACATAGTAAATGAACTAGCGCATAGCTATCGTGGGGATTTAATTTTAAGTAAGAGCCAGCGCGGGGGCTTGAAGGCAAGCCTTACTTTACCTGTGCCTAGAAACTGAAAAAACCCTGCTAGTTACTGGCAGGGTTAAACACACTCATATCGCAAAATCACAAATTGACCCACCAAACCATTCAACAAGATTGATGATAGTTATAAATCTCGCATTAAGATTTCATAATCTTCTTGCGCCGACTCAATAAGGTGTTCGAGCTCTTTCGCGTCTTGGTTTCTAAGATCTAGTTGCCAATTGATTTTTGATTCATCTCGGCAGACTAATAATGTTTTTGTTCCGGTCTTGCTAAACCATAATTGTGAGAATTCAGCTTCTTGCTCTGCATTATCCTCAAGAATATTAACGCGCAACTTACCCGTTGGAATTACGCTAATATGAGCATGCCGCTGATTTTTGCCTAATAAGGTAAAATCTCGTTGTTCCACTAACATCACATCATCCTCCTAGTGTGGCCGTACTCAGAGTCTCTTCAATAATTGCACAATAAATAACCGACTTTTTAAGTGTAGATGCTTTACACAATATATTTTATAAGAATGTAATATTAATATAATTGTCATATAGGCCGTTTTAAACATAATGCCATCATATGCTTAACAACAAGAATCTACGACTATAGAAACCAAAGAGTACACAGTGATATAGTAAATAAAACAGAATAGGAAGCTGATAATAAATGATAGATTTTCGTTCAGATACGGTAACTCGCCCTTCTCCCTCAATGCGTCAAGCGATGTCCCAAGCACTCGTTGGTGACGATGTTTATAGTGACGATCCAACCGTTAATGATTTAGAACTTTTTGCAGCGGAACGCCATGGATTTGAAGCCGCACTTTTTTGTACTTCTGGCACTCAAGCTAATTTACTAGCATTATTGGCGCATTGTGAACGTGGAGATGAATATTTATGTGGTCAACAGGCACATAATTATAAATTCGAAGGCGGTGGTGCAGCAGTTTTAGGTTCGATCCAACCTCAACCAATAGAAAATGCTGCTGACGGTACACTTCCGTTTGAAAAATTAACGGCCGCAATTAAACCTGACGATCCTCATTTTGCCCGCACAACACTTTTAAGTCTCGAGAACACCATCAATGGTAAAGTGTTACCACTAACCTACCTTCAACAAGCGCGTGAATTTGTTGATCAGCATAACCTAAAACTTCACCTTGATGGTGCGCGTGTTTATAACGCAGCCACCGCACTTAATGTCGATATTACAGAAATTGTTAAATACTTTGATTCTTTCACCATTTGTTTATCAAAAGGTCTAGGTGCGCCGATTGGATCGCTATTACTGGGTGATCAAGCACTAATAGCCAGAGCTCGTCGATGGCGTAAGGTTCTTGGTGGTGGCATGCGCCAAGCAGGAATCATTGCAGCTGCGGGTAAAATTGCACTAACCGAAAATACAGGACGTTTAGTCGATGACCATTGCAATGCTAAATACTTAGCAGAACAATTAAATACAGTGAATGGTTTTGAAGTAAACACGAGTCACGTACAAACAAATATCTTATTTGCGAAAGTCGATAGCAAGATAGATCAAACCCAATTAGCGACAACATTAAAAGCACAAAACATTTTGATCTCAACAGGAAACCCATTGCGATTTGTCACTCATTTAGACATTACAAAAGACGATATTGATCTTTTTATTACCGCATTAAAAGCCGCTGTCTGATCTTTCATCTCTCCCCCACACAATATTACAATCTGATCTTGTGTGGGCTTTTCTTCTTTATCTCTTTTATTGCCACTATCAAAACCTTTTTACAAATAACGATTATCTTTATGGGTATATATTTTTAAGATACTCAACTTTTACATGATTTTTTGATACCTGCCTCACTTTCTTTAACTTGAACCTTTGCAACCCTATTCCCACTCATTTAGCTTATGCAAATATTAATGATAATTAGTTTCATTATCATATGGTTTTATATTTGCAGGGAGAGCATCATGGAACAAGCGTTTCATTCAGACCCAATACTGAAAGTACGTGATCTCGAAGTCACCTACATTACAGACAATGGCGACTTTAAAGCCGTAAAATCAGTAAGTTTTGATATCGGTAAAAGTGAAATATTCGGCTTAGCGGGTGAATCAGGATGTGGTAAAAGTACTATCGCTTTTGCTATTAATCGCTTACATAAGCCGCCAGCACTTATCACTAAAGGAAGTATTGAATTCGACGGTACAAACCTTATCGCATTAACTGAACAACAAATGGGTGTTGTTCGCTGGAAAGACATTGCCATGGTATTCCAAAGTGCAATGAACTCACTAAATCCCGTACTGCCTATTCAAGAGCAATTTGCTGACGTAATGCGCCATCACCTTGGCTACAGCAATGAACAAGCAAAAGAACGCGCAGAAAAGCTATTAGATCTGGTTAATATCCCTCGCGAACGTTTATCTGAATATCCACACCAATTTAGTGGTGGTATGCGTCAAAGACTCGTTATTGCGATTGCGCTGTGTCTAAACCCAAAACTTATCGTTATGGACGAACCAACCACTGCGCTTGATGTTGTTGTTCAACGTGAAATTTTGCAGCAAATTTATCAACTACGTAAAGAATTCGATTTCTCTGTTTTATTTATTACTCACGATCTTGCGCTTATGAGTCAACTTTGTGATCGCATTGCCGTAATGCGATACGGTGAAATTGTTGAAGTCAATCAAGCACGTGAAATACGTAACAATCCTCAACACCCATACACCCAAAAGTTATGGGCATCATTCCCTAACATTCATGAAGATGCGCCACACGTTTCTATCTCAGCAGAGGAAATATCGTAATGGAACAACCAATTATTGAATTAAATAATGTGGTGAAAGAGTTCACTGCTGGCGGTGGTTTTGGTTCGACTGAAATCTTTCGTGCTCTCGATAATATCAGCTTTAAGCTCTATAAAGGGCGTACTTTAGCGCTCGTTGGCGAATCCGGTTGTGGTAAAAGTACATGTGCAAAGCTCATTACTAAAGTTCACGGCGTAACGGAAGGCGAGATTTTATTTAAAGGCGATAACGTCGATACCATTCGTAAACGTAAAGATGTACTGAATTATCGCGGTAAAGTCCAAATGGTATTCCAAGACCCATTTGGATCGTTAAATCCTACTCATACTATTCGCCACCACCTCACTCGCCCACTGTTAATTCATAAACAAGTAAAGGGTAAAAACGCAATAGAGCAGCGTTTAAATGAGCTAATGGAATTGGTTGAATTACCGATTGAAGATCTTGATAAATACCCCCATCAGCTTAGTGGTGGTCAACGTCAACGTGTGAATCTAGCGCGTGCAATTGGTGTTGGTGCTGAAATCATCCTCGCCGATGAACCAACCTCAATGCTTGATGTTTCTATTCGATTAGGCGTGTTGAACCTAATGAAAGAAATGAAAGATAAAATTGGTATTGGCTTTTTATACATTACGCATGACTTAGCAACTGCACATTATATCGCAGAAGAAACCGCAGTAATGTACCGTGGCCGTATTGTTGAGTGGGGAGACACTCGCTCTATTTTACGTAACCCACAGCACCCTTATACTAAATTATTAATCTCTGCAGTGCCCGATCCTGATCTACCCTTTAATAAACTCGTGGATTCAGAACCAGATTATTCACAGAGTGCCGATAAGATCCGTGCAATAAGTTTGAAGTCTGTTTCAGGACATCGCCAAGTTGCTGACAATCACTTTGTTGCAAACTGGGATGAAACGGAAGCCAACGCACTTAAAGAGGAAAAAATCGCATGATGACACTTCACTGCTGGTTAGAATCAGTTAAAGGATGGTACCAACCCAACCATAACCATAACCATGATTTTTCAGAGTTGGTTACTCTCATTCAACAAACGCCTAGCAGCATGATGGATGAATTAGACAATGAGACTGGCAGTGAAGCTTTAGCCTACTGGCTAGATGCGTGTTTTCGCTTAACTAAATATTATCAACATCAAGGCTATAACGAGCAGGCATTTGGTTACATTCAGCTTTCTTATGCCAAGCTTCAAGCCGTGGTATGTGATGCCAGCTATAGTATAGAACTAAAGCGTTGGAGCCTAAAAAAGCTAGATCGAATCATTGTTGCTATGGTGGAGTTTTGCCAACATCAAACCGATCCTCAATGGCAGCAAGAAAGTGTCCAGCTCATTAACTTACATGTCGCTTTTATGGAATCACAGCAGCATTTGAATTTAAAATACTCTTCTTAAAAAATTAATACAGCGAGTGTTTTACACTCGCTGTCCTCATTATGATTGATTTTTAAGCTTATCAATTTTCTCTAATGCTTTTTCCGCCGCGACCTTAATATATTTTTTTGAACCATTTAATATTAATTCTTTTTCTGATTCTTTATAAAAAGCATTTAATCCAATTAACTCACCTGTTTTAACTGTATTGCCTTGTATTTCTGCAGGATACTCTTTTTCAATAAATATACTTTTATGCCAAGAACTTACTGAATATTTCGTTAAAATATAGTCGTTGCCATTTTTAGATATTTGTAAAAAATTTTCATCATTATCTCTTTGTTGCCAATAACCAATTATATTATTCTCATCTGAACCACAACCCAACAAGCTTAATAACACCGAAAAAACAATAACTAATTTATTCATATTTTTATTCTCCTTAAAATTTCAATTATACATACAACACAAGATTAATATTCCTATTGTTTTATATTGTATCTCGCATAACAAATGAAAATTTATTAATATATTTCAAGAAGTGATAAATCTTCATATGAAAATAAAAGCCTTGCTTATCTCACCTCCTGACAAGTAAAGGTTAACCCAATCAAACATAAAATTATTGTTAAACGATAATTTTTTATTGCTTATCTCAAGTTTAGTCTCTATCCTTGCCTCATCAACTTAAGAGGTAGCACATGTCTAATATCCAAAAGCAAAGTAAAAGAGCTCGTATACTATTTCAACTATTTTTTGTTTTAACGCCTATATTAGTTTGCTATTTTTGGCTAACCATAGATACGCCATATGCCTACTTAACGAACGCTGGAATAGTACAAACATCATATGATGATTTACATAATATTACTCAAGTGCCATTAACACTCACAACAAGACTCATAGCAACGTTAGTTAGCCTAATTTATTGCTCAATTATCATGTATGCTTTAACAAAGTTAATTAAACTCTTCCGTAATTATGAAAATAGCAATATCTTTACCTTAGAAAATGCAACTATTTACCAGAAGCTTGGCTACAGCATATTTTATTGGGTCGGCGGATCAATGATTTACCAAGCAATCATGACTCTCGTACTCAGTTTCAATAATCCACCAGGACAAAGAATGATTGCTTTTAGTTTTGTAGGTGTAGACTTTTTAACCCTTATTATGGGACTCGTTGTACTGATAATCTCATGGGTGATGAAAGAAGCTTATATTCTTGCGGATGAACAAAACTTAACCATTTAAGAGCCGACGATGACAATACGTATTAACTTAGATGTCATGATGGCTAAACGCAAAATGCGATTAAAAGCATTGGCTCAAGCTATGGAGATGACAGAGGCAAACTTATCTATTCTCAAAAACGGTAAAGCGAAGGCAGTACGCTTTTCAACTTTAGATAAGTTATGTGAATTACTTGAATGCCAACCTGGTGATATTCTCGAATTTGAAGAAAATCACAACGATAATTAAATAAAATAAGTAGGTGTTATTTAACGCCTACTTATTATTTTCACTTCAAAACTTAATAAAATGACTTAGTGTCTTGGTTTTACCCACACCGATTTAAAATCAAACCAACCTAATTGATTAGACGCCATCCCTTCCAATTCACCGTTACCATCAACACCTAACCACGCATGGAATAATGGTAATACTTGACCGGTATTGACCAATAAGTTCTGAATCTCTTCCAATGGAAAATCAGGTGTAATATTCATCCGCCAATTATCAATAAGAGTATCAAGTTGTTTAAATGCTTGAGACGGCATCGCTCGTTCAATTTGCTCAAAGTTATATAGCCACGGTAATATCGCATCGGCTCTATCACTCCCAAGGCTCATACCATTTAACCAGAGATCTATTTTATCGGCTTGTTTACCTTGCATGATATCTTCAAAGGCAATTTCAATTACTTTTAGCGTAATACCATCTTTAGCTAATATTTCAGCTATTAATTCAGCCATATAAGGATAGATAGGATGTTCTTGTTGATAGGCCAGTGTCACAGAGCGTTTAGTCGTTGGTACAACAATATCGTGTGGATATTCCGTTGCGCAAATCCATCCAGGTAATAGACCATAAGCATTAATCATCTTAAAATTAGAGACTTTATTAAGATCTAAATGGCGCATAATACTCAAACTGTTTAAACGAGATTGAAAATAATCTAGCCAAACTTTTTGTTGAGCTAAGCCTTTATTTCTATTTAATAATAAATAATTACAGCCTTGATCTAAACTTAACTTATTAGATACCGTTGCACTTTGTGTCTGCGCTAACTCTAGTGATGGCTTTAAATAACAAGCAGAAAAACCCGTTAATATCCAAATTTCCACCACGTCTGTTAATGCACGAAAACCAAAATACATATCAAATGCTTCAAGTTTTAAACGCTGCTTATCATTAATCGTGACTTTATAAGGCCCCGTACCAACCGGAAATGTGGTTGCATCAGAACGACGATGATGACTTGCAGGCTGAATAACAGCACTAATATTCGCGAGTAAAGCTGGAAGGTGGAGATCATCTCGTTTCAAATACACATCTATCGTATTAGCAAAGGGCGAAATAACATCATCAATATGCTTAAACAATGCTTGCTGTTTCACTTCCTTAAACGTTTGAATAATATCATCGCTTTCAAGTAACCGCCCATCATGAAAACGGATTGCTGGACGAATATGAAAACGCCAATGTCTTACCGAGATCATTTCCCAAGCATGAGCGATATCAGCTTCAACTTCCCCTTTTTCCTCATTAAATTGGGTTAATCCGCTGAATATTTGTCTAACAAGATGTTGTTCAGAGCGTCGAAGCGGCTTGAGAGGATTAAGATTACCGAAGCTACGGTAATAAGGTAGTCGCACAATTTGTCTGCCATGAACATGAGAAATACCAAGTTGTTCATGAATCAATTGCACCAGTTTCTCAGCATTATTATCTAACACCGACAATGCTGTTTCTAGTTTACCATCAGTTACTAACTTACGCGCTTGCATAAATTGTAACTCACTGTCAGTGCTATTAAATATTAAGCGTGATTGCTTTCCACGCCCAACGGCAGGTTGCCAATCGATCCAGCCTTTATCGACCATTTTATTTATGACCATACGCACATTACGACGCGTACAAAATAAAACTTCTGAAATATCATGGAGATTTGTCTCAGTATTCCTACCTGAGAAATGATTGTACAAACGCTGGAATTGCAATTTTAATCGTTGACCGCTCATAAAGAGGAAACCTTACTTCCTATATTGTTCTCTTTTAACTTCCTCATTTTAGCGTAAAAATACAACAGTCGATATGAAAACAGGTTTTGCTCTACTTACAGTGTGATACCTATATAAATATTGATAAGTCTACAAAGCCATTTGTAGCTTAATGAACATTAACTTAGGCTCTTTCCCCCAAAAGAGTTTATTTACCCTGAGTGCTCATTAATTTAAGTCCGACCTAATACAGAACGTGTTAGGTTGGACTTTCCCTGTATTCTTTTATTGTCATTAGAATGATAAATACCATGTTTATGCTGGTGATAAGTAAACTACATCAAGAATACGATGAAAAAACTCAAACGCTATCAATATGAACAATATGCAATTTTATGTCATCTTGCTTATCCTGATGATTTTGATCATACCCAATATGGTTTTTTACCTGAAGGCAGAGAAGAAATTATCGATCGCTGGGGACGCCCTATTATTCGTATTTTATGGGGTGAGAGTAAAGAAGTCGTCTTAGTCTTTAAAGGTTCGCAAAACATATGGGATTGGTTACTCAACCTCGCATGTTTCCCGAAAAAAATCGAATCACAACCTAAGCCATATCATGTTCATTGGGGTTATCATTATCTAATACATCAAAAAAGCATAAGACGTAACTATGCTTTTCATCAATGTCATCCAGACTTAAGCGATAGTCAAAAGCTTGATATCTTTCAAGCATCACATTTAACTTCTTACCGCAATCAATCGAACTACAACGAAATCATTAAACAGATCCAAGCCGTAATAAAACCCTTAATTGAATCTGGTAAGCACATTAGCTTAACTGGCCACTCCTCTGGTGGTGCAATGGCGGTACTCAGTGCTGACTACTTGCACCAATATTATCCAAATGCAATAAAGCGTGTGGTTACTTTTGGGCAGCCAGCAACAGGATTTTGGAGTTTTAAAAAACACTACCCATTACATCAACAAACCTACCGTATTTGTTGTGATCTAGATATTGTCACCTTTCTGCCCGCCATTCCTTTTATGCATTGGCATGTTGGACAAATGCTCTGGTTACACAACGGTAAAATTTATCAAAACATTCCCACCATAATACGATTATCACGATCGATAATAAGTTGGATCATGCGCCCTTTTAGCTATCACTTCATGCAAAAATATATTCGTAATAAAGACTTTTTTGATAAGCACTGATCCAACTTCAACTTACTGAATAAACTGATAAATACGACGAGCTAAGTATTTTGCAGTATTTATATCTTTAGCATCAGGTTTACCGTCCTCAGAGGTAGCAACAACGCCAGACTGACAACCTAAACGATTCACTCCCAATGCGTTGAAGTTTGAAGGGCTATCTATTCCCATCCAAATCATGCCATGCTGTGATGCTAATATTTGGAAATACCGTAGCGTTTCAGTTTGATCGCCATTCAGTGAGCCACCAGAAGTTATTCCTGCTGCTATTTTTCCTGATAATCTCTGATCGCACCATTTATCACTTGTTGCATCAGCAAAGGCTTTGAACTGTGCCGCGACAGATCCCATATAAGTTGGAGAGGCAAAAATAATCGCTTGGCAGTGCTGAAGTTTTTCCATTATTTCATGATTAACAAATCGCCCTTCTATGATTTCTGTTCCCGTAATCTTGTGCGTAATCACTTCTACAGGCTCTGACCCCAACTCATTGCAACATGCTTCTACTAAAGTTTCCGTGATACCTGTATTCGAGAAATAAACAATACCTATCGCTTTCATTAAAACGTCCTTATATAAGTGTGTAAATCTCAACACAAGATAAAACCTCAAGTTAACCTGAGGTCAACCGTTAATGAGATTTTTTAAATCAATACATATGAATAATCATATATGTCATAATTGCCGTGTATAACTGTTTAGAAATGGAAAAGACGATAAGGAAATACCGCATGACACATCCAACATGGGACTTACCAATAAACAACAACTCAGCAGGATTGGTACTTACCCCTTGTCCAGGAACAAAAGGCACGCCATTAGTTGAAAGCATTGATCAACTTAAAGCACAAGGTGTCACAATTGTTGTCACAGCATTAAGCATGAAGGAAATGGAAGCAAAGAACGTTGGGCTTTTACCACTGGTTGTTCAGCAAGTCGGACTTCAATGGTTCAATACCCCTATAGAAGATGATTGTGCCCCAGATGAAAGCTTTCAGCCTCATTGGGATGCAATCTCCCCAGCATTACACCAAGCATTAGATAACGGGGAAAAAGTCGCGCTACATTGTATGGGTGGTTCAGGACGGACTGGTTTACTTGCGGCCCACCTATTATTGGAAAAAAACTGGCAATTAGAAGATATCATTAGCCAAGTTCAAGCATTAAGACCCAATGCCTTTACTAAAGAGGTGCAAGCTGAATATATTCGTGATATTGCTCTTATTAATGATTAAAGATAGCTTTAATCTTACTATGACGGAAGCAGAGGCTCTCCTCTGTTTTCGTTTACTCGATGTTCAATGCATTTCATTATCAATAAATTTACTTCGCAATATATAATAGATAGGTTTTGCACTTTCATATGTATTTCCCTTATGAAAAAGCCAACTGTTAATAATTTTTAACATTCTCTCAAATAGCTTATCTAACTGTATTTATAATTTTATATTTGTCTTCTATTTAATACTTTTTGTCCTTTTCTTGATAGTTGCCTAATTATATTAAACCCTACAATAGCAGTATATTTTATACGGTTATTAGAGATATAACATGGGAAGAATAAAAAGGAAAACTATCCTCTTTGTTATTATTATTTTCATCCTTTCTTTTGGAATAGTAAAAGCGACTGATTTTGCATTACACAAATCGTCTGAAACTGAATTTTGTATTTCATGTCACTCAATGACAATTCCATATGATGATTATATAAAAAGCCCACACTATGCCAATCAACATGGTGTTTCTGCGCAATGTAAAGATTGCCATATTAATGAGAAAAGTAATATCGAATACTTAACTGCGAAGTTAGGTGGAATAAAAGATATTTGGTTTGAGACAACGGGTAAAATAGATTCTAAAGAAAAATATGAAGAACATAGAATGGAAATGGCTCAAACTGTTTGGAAACAAATGGAAGCCAATAATTCCGCTACGTGTCGTAATTGTCACTCTTACGATAAAATGAATTTCGACGAGATGTCTGCAAAAGCTAAACAGCAAATGCAGATTGCCGCTAGTAAAAATCAAAGTTGTATAGACTGTCACAAAGGTATTGCGCATAGCTTACCTAAAGTCAAGTCAGATACATTTGATATCAATGAGTTAAAAAGTGGTTCAACGGCTTATACAACAACAATTTCACCACTTTATAACGACCAAGACTTTGCTTCAATTAAAGCAAAAATTCTACCTTATACCCAGTTTACTGTTTTAGATAAAGCAAATGGTGCCATCAAAATCAAACTCAATGGTTGGCAAGAAGCACATAAGAACTTGCTCTACGCGATGGAAGGTAAACGAATTACTGACGCTGTAATAAGAGGTTTAGATGATATTCAAGAAACCGGTAAAACTTATTACAACCATAACACTAAAAAGTCTTGGAAAGAGCTAAGTATAATTGCTTGGATAAAGAGTACACCTGTTACTACCAATATTAATCAGCAATGGGAAAAGAATAAATTCGAGTACGAATCCAAGTGTGCGCAATGTCACCAGAAGGTACAAGAGCATCATTTTAGTAGCAATGATTGGCCAGCTCAATTTAAAGGTATGGCACGTCAAGCCAAATTAACAAAAAATGAAACTCAAGGGATTTTAAAATACCTTCAATATCATTCATCAGATATAACAAATAACGTGGAAAACTAAAATGGTATTATCAAGGCGTGATTTTCTTAAAAAGACTTGCTCGGTAAGTACGAAAGCAGCACTTGCTATGCAATTAAGTCCACTCGCATTTGCATCACAGGCAGATCCTAATTTACGACGTGTTTTAACTGGTTCTAAGTTTGGTACATTTGAAGCTGAATTGAATGGTAATTCCATCAAAAAGATTTCCGTGGATAATATCCACTCTAAAATGGTTTACCACGCTTATAAAACAATTAATAACCCATCGCGAATTAAAACACCTATGGTTCGTAAAGGTTATTTATCTGGTGACAATAGCGATCGCGGTAGTAATGAGTTTGTCCCTATTAGTTGGGAAAAAGCCATTGATATTCTGTACAAAGAAATAGATAACGCACAATCACAGCATGGGCCTTCATCCATATTCCCACTGTCGCATTGGGGTATGTTTGGACAGTTTGGTAATTGCGGTACAGCAATGCAGCGTGCTCTAAATCTTCATGGTAAAACGATGAGTTCAACAGGTTTTTACTCTTTCGCTGCTGCTGAATCTATTTTGCCTGAGATTGTTGGTGATATTGAAGTAACCTCTGAACAGACAACCTTAAACTATGTGGCAGAACATACAGAACTGCTCATTTTATGGGGTTGTGATCCTATCAAAAACTTAAAGATAGGATTTAGTGTTCCAGATTTCTCACCTTATAAATACTGGCAACAAATAAAACAAAAGATCGACCAAGGTAAAATCGAGGTGATCTCTATTGATCCTGTTACGACAGATACCCAAAATTACCTAAATGCTAAAAATATCGCCATCAAACCGCATACAGATACCGCTTTAATGCTGGGACTTTGTTACGAGCTGTTGGAACAAGAAACGTATAATAAGCGCTTCATCGAAGATTACACAGATGGTCATGAAGAATTTTTTGCCTACCTTTTAGGTGAAAAAGATGGCGTAAAAAAGACAGCTGAATGGGCATCGGAAATTTGTGGACTGCCAGTTACTACCATTAAGTCACTTGCTAAAAAGTTCACCACTAAACGTACCCTGCTTTCTAGTGGTTGGTCTGCACAGCGCGCAGAGCATGGCGAACATTACTGTTGGTCTTTAGTGGCATTAGCATCAATGATTGGCGAGATTGGTTTGCCCGGTGGCGGCTTCTCTTTTGGATATAATGCAAATGATGCAGGCGCAGCAACCTCAAACGGTTCAAGACTTGGCGTAATGAGCGCAACAGTAAAAGATGCATCACCGAAGTATGATAAGCCCTATACGAGTACTCCATACTTCCCTACATCACGTATGGTGGATGTCATCAACAATCCAGGAAAAGTCGTACCGTTTAAAGGTAAAGATATTACTTACCCTGACTTAAAGGTCTTTGTTGTTGCTGGTGCTAATCCATTATCGACTCATCAAGACGTAAACCAACTCAAACAAGCATTAAATAAACTCAATTTTATCGCAACGATTGACTGTCAATGGACTGCAACCTGCCGTTTCTCAGATTTAGTGTTACCAACAACAACAGTTTGGGAGCGTGATGAATTAATACCATACGGTAATGCAACTAACCGTGGTGTTATTGGTATGAAAAAACTGGTAGAGCCGATGTATGAGTCAAAAGATGACTTTGAAATATGGCGTTTATTTGCAGCTAAGTTCGACCGTGAAAAACAGTTTACTGAAGGGAAGACCCAAATTCAGTGGCTAAAAGAGTTTTACGATAAGGCATACACCGATAATCAAAACCGAGGTATCAACATGCCTGTGTTTGAGAAGTTCTGGACCCAAGATAACGCTATTTTTGAATATCCCGGTCAAAATGATTTTGTACGTTATGCCGACTTTAAAGAAGATCCAGACCTTGATGGATTAGCGACTGATTCTGGTTTAATACAGCTATTTTCACAAAAAATAGCTAATGCAAACCTTAAAGATTGCCCGCCCTATCCAAGTTGGATGGAGACGTCAGATTGGAAAGATCGTTCATCAGGTGAGTTTTTCCACCTAATATCGCTACACCCAACAAATAGGCTTCACTCACAGCTTTGTGGCGTGAAAGAGTTGCGAGATCTTGTTAACGCCAATCAGCATGAACCACTATGGATTAACCCTGCTGATGCGAAAGAATTTAACCTTGTCACGGGGGATATTGTCGAAACATATAACGCGAAAGGTAAGGTTTTATTAGGTGCTATTGTTTCAGATAAAGTGAGCCAAGGTGTATTGGCAACACAAGAAGGTGGTTGGTATAGCCCTGACGGTGATACCTGTTTGTATGGCAATGTAAACATATTAACGGCGGATCGTGGTGCGTCATCTTGGTCTCAAGGACCATCAGCACAGACATGCTTAGTCAAAATCAAAAAATATCAAGGTTCAACACCTAATATTGATTGTTTTGATGGCCCCAAAATTGTGAAAGCATAAACCGCCTAAAAAGGCTGAGCCATATCATATGGCTCAGCCTTTTATTTTAACTTCTTATGCTTAGTTTAACGTTCACCTTGCACTTCAAAGCAATCTGATACTAATTTTGCACTACCGTCACTTTGCATAGCCCAATGTTCTTTGTGAACCACACCAAACGCTTTATTCATGGTCCATTTCGCTGTCAAAATATAGCTATCATCACCTTCAGGCTCCCATAACACATCGGTGTAATTCACATCATCAAAGCCTTGATCAATAATGCCTTGCCAGAAGTTTTCAATCGCATCTCTGCCTTCAAACACACCAAACGGACGCGCTTCCATCACACATTCTTTAGTGTATTGCGCTGCACATCCTTTCGCATCCTGACCATTAAATGCCTGTTGCCATGCCGTTAGCGCTGCTTTACATGCCTCAAGTACCTTGTGATCTACCATGATTGTCTCCGTTTATTCTGTGATTTGATTGCAAGATTACCCGTATCACTTATTGCGAAAAACAGAGATAATAGAAATGACTGTTTAATAAAAGAGAACAATCATGAACAAGCTAAGACAAATGTCGATTTTTGCTCACATCGTGGAAGAAGGCTCAGTTTCCGCAGCGGCAAACAAACTTGATTTATCTAAATCCGTCGTAAGCCAACATCTAAAAGCATTAGAACAAGAACTTGGCATTACGTTGCTTAAAAGAACCACTCGCCGCCATACACTAACCCAAGCTGGCGAAGCGTTTTATCAAAGCTGCCGTGAAATTAATAACATTGCTGATATTGCGTGGGATCAAGCCCTAGAAATGCAAACAGAGCCACAAGGAAGACTTTGTATTACCGCGCCTAATGCCTTAATGGACACATTAGTGTCTCCTGTTATTGCCGATTTAATGAAGCAATACCCAAAGTTGAAACCAGAGCTTATCAGCGATGATCAGCACGTTAACCTAATGAAATATGATATTGATTTAGCGATCCGCGTAGGACAATCGCAAGACAGTAATCTTAAGCAAAAACGACTCGGTAAATTTAAAGACGTGCTGTGTGGTTCAACACAATTAAACACAACCGATATTCACCAACTGCCCTATATTGCTAATCAATGGCAAGGCAAACAAATTGAACATACATTCACTGCAACGAACGGCGAATCTCTGGTTTATGAAGCAGAAGCCCACTGCACAACCAATTCCTTTCACAGTTGTGTGGCATTAATCAAAGCAGGCGCAGGGATCGGAATTATTCCTGACTTTTATCTGTCTCAACTGCATTCACACAACGACAATACAATTACATCACTATTGCCAAATATGAGTCTAGCCACTAATCCAATTTATGCGTTAAGCCCTTTTGATAAAACCCCGCCATTGGCAGTCACACTGTGTATCACTGCGCTAGAAAAGCAGTTAGCATAATATGTCTGACATATTAAATATCACGTAAAAGATCATTATCAGAGGTAGTAACTCCTGATCCAGATCATAGGCAACGCATTACCTTTTAAATACCATAAGAGCATAATTTGATTACTGTTGAGCTTTTATGGAACACGCGAAACAATCATCGTCTATAGCCAGTCCTACAGAGCCGCTATTAGCGATTAAACTTATCCCTTCTGTTGTTATCATTCTCCTAAGTATTTTCGCTTGGCAATTCACACCTCCTACAGGTTTATCATTACCGGCCTACCACACCGCAATTATCTTTATTGCAACGATTGCTGCGATTGTCGCTAATGTTTTACCAACAGGTGCTGTCGCTATTATTTCAGTATCGGTTTATGCCGTATTGCACGCAGGAGGTGAAACCAGCGCCAAAGCAGCAATTATGGCAGCCACCAGCAATTTTAATAACGTCTTGATCTGGCTTATTGTGATCGCCTTTATGATCGCAAGAGCCTTCGCCAAAACAGGATTAGGTCGCCGAATTGCGTTAGTGTTATTACGTTATTTCGGTCAATCTTCACTGCGTATTGCTTATTGTTTAGGTGTGGCTGATTTCCTTATTGCGCCTGCAACGCCTAGCAATACCGCACGTTCCGCCATTGTTTCTCCTATTGCCGATTCTCTCGCGAAAACCATTAATAAAGACGACAGTAAGCTGGGCAAGTATTTGATCTCATCGGTCAGTGCAATGAACGATGCATCAGCTGTAGGTTTTCAAACAGGGTTTGCAGGTAACTTAGCATTAGTCGGTATTGCAGCCTCTGTTGCAAATATCAATATGACTTTTACCCATTGGGCAATGTACTTATTAATTCCTGCATTAGCGTTATTAATCACCATCCCTTTTATTCTTTATAAGTTTATTAATCCAGAAACCAAAAAAACTCCTGAAGCGCCTGAATTTGCCCGTGCTGAATTAAAGAAAATGGGCAAAGTGACACAAGCAGAATGGAAACTGATCGCCGTCTTTATCGCCTTAATCATAATGTGGGTAGGCGGTAAAGCACTAAGCCTTCACTCAACCACAGCAGCATTTATTGGTTTATCTGCACTATTAGTGCTTGGCGTTTTAAATTGGAATGACGTTAAAGCAGAAAAAGGCGCATGGGATACCTTGATCTGGTTCGCGGTATTAATGGGCATGGCAAGCCAATTAAAAACCTTAGGCTTTACTGGTTGGGTGGGACATGGCGTTTCAGATATGATCAGTAGCAGTATGGGCAATGCAGGTCCTACCCTTATTTTGCTTGTGATGATGGGCTTTTACTTATTAACAGCGTACTTTTTTGCGTCGGGTACAGCGAAAGTCGTGGCACTTGGGCCTGTAATTATCGGCTCCTTAATGGTCTTAGGTGTTAATCCATTAATCGCTATTTTAGCGGTTGCCGGTATTACTAACATTGGCTGTAACTTAACCACTTATAGTCACGCCCGTAATCCACTTTTGATGGGCTACCAATACCACAACGATAAAGAATGGATGAAAATCGGACTGGTCATTTCCATTGGTGGTGCCATTATCTTTATGACCACAGGCTTAATTTGGTGGTCGATACTGGGTTTAATGTGATTGAACTATTATCGGTAACCGACTACTAATAAGTAACAACACAAAAATGGCTACCCACATGGTAGCCATTTTTTTCATTATAATTTGGTCTATAGCCAGATTTTTAATAAGCCATATAACTTATATAACGTTACAGCTTTAAAACTAGCGAAAAGGAATACATTGTGAGATCGATATTATTAGCAACATTACTCTTGTTTTCTCTCCCGTCATGGAGTGCTAGTTACTGTCTAAAAACAACCTTAGGTGACTATGTATGCCCGCCGCCTTTTGGTCATATTTACGCAGATAAACTCGGCAACCCACTATGTGGTAAAGGGCAATGCATCAAAGACCGACAAGATAACTACCAATGCTCCAAACAAGATGGTGGCTTTGCGATAAAAAACGACCTTGGTGATATTTTATGTACCGGAGGCTGCGAACCCGCATCAGAAAAGAATTGCCAAATACCTAAACCTTAACGCTACTCTCTCTAAAGAGAATTGAAAAAGAAACAGATACAAAAATGGCTACCGCTCTTTCAAGTCGGTAGCCATTTTATTTGCAATCTTTGTTACTAGAACAATTTAAGCAGATGCAAGTTTATTCGCGCGAGCTTTACGCTTTAACAAACGGAATTCATGCTTTGCTAAATGACTGTCCATTGACGAACGTAGCAACTTGTAAAGTAAGATAGAACCGTCAATTTCTTCTTTACGGTTAGTTAAGCTTTCAATATTTAAGCCTAGTGGTAAGTCATACTCCACTACCGCATCCAAGATCTGATTTAAGCTGTTACAGCACATCTTAATCGATTCATGCAGTGGGTTTTCCGCATTCAAAATACGCAAACTTGTTGCTTCTGGAACGCTTACACCTAACCACTCAATAAACTCTAACGTTTTTGCACTACCACAAGGTGAGAAGGTTAAGATAATACGCTGCGGTTTTAAGCCTTGCTCTTTACACTCAATCGCGTAACGAGTCAGAATATCAATCGTCGCCTGAGTATCGTAAATAGCTTGAGAAATAAAGAAGTTACAACCTTGCTTATACTTTTCAATCAAACGTTCATGCTCATTACCTTTCTTAGCATGACGCTCAGCAATCATAATGCCGCCAGTAAAGAAGTCATTACGGTTTTCAGCCAGCGTTTGATATGCCGTAGATAATGGCAATGAAACATCATTTTTCGCTGATGGACTACCCACTAATACCATGTCACGTACACGGTATTCATCCCACGCTTCATTTAGCCACTCATCAAACGCTTCCGTTTCCGACTGCACCACACTCTTATAAGTGATCACAGGACGATCTGTTTTCTTATTCAATAGTGATGAGTAATGACGAGGATCATGGGTCGATTTAAAAGGGAACGGACGAGGCTTATTGGTACGTGATGCTTCATCTTGAATATCGTAAACAATCAAACCATCAATCGCGAGATCACGAATACGATCAACTAAACGATCAGCAATGCCTTCAACATCTTCAATCGGTGTACTGGTTTTTGGTGGTGTTGTACCAATAAAATAAACACCGCGTGTAATATCGTTATAACGGACACGCAGTTCAGATTCAGGGGTAGGTTGATATTGTTCCGACATAAATGCTCACTTCCATGTTGTCACAGTGTATTACCCAATAGATAACACCTGCTTAATTTTTTATAAAACCGCAGCAATGTCTTTTGCCACGGTTTATCTCATCCTTGTGTGTTGCCTTACCTTTCCGTTCTCTTTTAAGGTGAAAATTTATGTTATTTATCAAATTAGCAACACAATATACGCTTTAGTTTTACCTAAACATAATAGATAAATCAAAGAAAAGTCACTGTTTTTCACTTACTGGGTTAAATTAGCGACATTCTTTGTCAATCCATGAAAGATAATCACCAAAACCATTTGTTATCGGTAGTTGAATGATTTCAGGGGTTTCATAATCATGAAGCGCAAGAATCGTGGCTTTAACCTCTTCAAACAGTGTTGTTTTTGTTTTAATGAGCACCTGCTGCTCTTGATCGCAATTCACTTCACCTTGCCAATGATAATAAGACTGAATAGGCATCACCTGTACGCACGCCGCTAAACGCTGGCTAATCAGCTCATTGATAATTGTTTTCCCTATTTTAGGATCTGAAAACGTTGTTAAAACAACACAATATTGACCAGTCATGCTTATTTCCCCCTTATTAATATTTTTATCTTAATATTTCAAATTATTCAGAATAAGAATTTACAAGCAATGTCTCATTCTTTACATCAATGACAGAAGCATCATATAACTCTGACACGACGCTTACATTTGCCCCCTATTATCGCGCCGTTTCTCCCCTACAGAGAAACTATCTTTTATTCGTTAAGGAACTCGAATAGTGCGCAAATTTAAAATTCTATCATTAAGCCTAGCTGTCTCTATTGCCCTTTTTGGCTGTAATGATGACCATCACCACCATGATGACAACAATAAAGTTATTGATGGACAAACACTGACCCACACCCCAGAAGTGGTGAGTAAAGGTGATCAGCAAGTAAGTAAACAAACGATCACATTAGCCGCAACTTCTGACTTACACGGTCGCTTACGCGGCTATGACTACGCCATTGATGCTGAAGACAAACACGCAGGTTTAACCCGTATTGCTACTATCTTAGAGCAACAACGCCTTTTAGATCCTAACCTTATTCTGTTAGATATCGGTGATACGGTACAAGGGAACTCAGCACAACTATTTAATGATATGGAAACGCATCCAATGATCGAAGCGTTACAATATCTTAATTACGACTTATGGGTGCCCGGTAACCACGAATTTAACTTTGATCGCTCATTCCTTGACCGTAATTTAGAACACTTCGATGGCGCGGTAATTTCTAGCAACATCAAATGGGAATCAAATAACGCAAACTATCTGCGTGGCTTCCAAATTTATAACGTTAACGGCTGTAAAGTAGCGGTTATTGGTTTAACTCCTTCTTATGTACCTAACTGGGAAGCATCAGCACCAGAGCATTTCAAAGGCTTAAAGTTTGAAGACGAGCTAAATGCAACACGTGCTGTCGTTGACGATGTTATTGCTCGCCACCAGCCGGATATTATTGTCGGTGCGCTGCACTTAGGTCGAACCGATCAAGGTGTTGGTGTATACAACATTGCCGCAGAGCTAGCTGACAAGTTTGATGTGATCATGGCAGGACACGAACACGCAACTTATATTGAAACCGTGAAAAAAGGCGATCCTAACGGTAACGACATCAGTGTAAAAAGTGGCCTAGTTGAAGACAAAGCAAAATCAGGTAAATACGACGACAGTAATCGCCAAGGTTCAGTAAAAATCATTGAACCGGGTAAATGGGGTTCAGATTTAGCAATGGCGAAAATTGACGTTGAAAAAGATGCGTCAGGTAAATGGAAAATCGTTGATACCACCCTTTCTAACCTTGATACCAAAGAGATCGCAGAAAATCAGAACATGGTTGATGAATACCAAGATATTCATGATCGTTCTGTAGAAGATGCTCGTGAAACTTTGGGCAAAGTAGACGGTGACTTTGTTAACGGTGGCGGTGCTGATGAAGCAACAAACGATGACTACTTTGTTGATGACTTAGGCACGCGACTATACAGCACCATTCACAAAGCAAAAGTACAAGACAGCGCACTGATTGACTTAATTCAGTTCATTGAGCGTGAAAAATCAGGTGCAACAATTTCTGCTGCTGCGTTATTTAGCGACACCTCTAACCTACGTGATGGTCAAGACTACCAACGTAAAGACTCCGCAAACCTGTACAAATACGATAACGCACTCATTGGCGTAAACATCACAGGTGCACACCTTAAAGAGTACATGGAGTGGTCATACAACTACTTCAATACTTACAAAGAAGGTGATTTAACCGTTTCATTTAACCCAGAAGTTCAAGCGTATAACTACGACTTATTCGATGGTGCCATTGAATACACCGTTGACCTTACAAAGCCTGCAGGTGAACGTGTTGACATCACCCTTGTTGACGGCAAAGCGTTTGATCCAAATGCGACATACAAACTGGCACTGAACTCATACCGCTTTGGTACCCAAGGGGTCACTAACGGTTGGTTCACGAAAGATGATGTGTTCTACGATTCAAGTGATGCAACAGTACCTGCAATCCGAGATATGATCACCGCTTATGTAACAGAGCATAACGGTATTAGCATCAACGATGAGCACCTAAACACTACGAATAACTGGCAAATTAAGCAGTTAGCACCGAACGGTGAAATCACAAAGAACCGTGCTAATAGCGATATCTGGAAACAGTTTACTCATCAACAACTGTGTATTCATATCAACCCAGATAATGTGAAATACCCAAGTATTAGTCATGCGTTAAACATGAACGATCCAACCAGTTATTTCGAAAACAAAGCCTATAAAGCAGACGGCAGTGCAACGAAAGAAGCACTAAACCTTGGCTGTAGCTGGACTGTTGATCCAAATAACAAAATTTAATCGTTTATAGCTTTCAAGACCCTAAGCGGTAGATACCCTCTACCGCTTTTTTTCTCTGACTATCTCTGTAGGCCACATGTTTCAAAAATACGTTTTCCCGATCATGATTTTTGCGCTCTCAACAGCTATTTTTCTTTACTCCCCTTTGTTGAGCCAATCTTTCCATCCAAATAAAACACAGTCTCAGCATTTCGTTTCTGCAAAAGTAGAAAACATCATAGAAGAAAATGTATTTGAAGATGATTTAGCGCCTGGGATTTATCGCGGTACACAACACCTAAAAATCAAAGTACTTGAAGGTGAACATGCCAATGAAACCGTTGAAATTAATAACCCACTAAGTCGTCAACATAACGTGTTATTGGATAAAGGATCAGAATTCATATTGATGATCCGCGAAACCATTCACGGCAGCCATTTTTGGGCATTTAACCACCAACGTACTACTCCCATTTACACCATGGCACTGGTCTTTATAGGGCTTATTTTATTCTTTGGTGGGCGCGCAGGCTTAAACGCTGTGATTTCTCTGTATTTCACTGCCGCACTGATCATTGGCGTATTAATTCCAGCCATATTTGACGGAATAAACCCAGCCTTGGTCACTATCGAATTAATGGCAATAAAAATTGTCGTTAATTTCATCCTAGTTTCTGGTTATAACAAGAAAAGTCTGTGTGCGATATTAGGCACCTTAGTTGGGGTTATCATGGCGGGTATTTTTGCTCAAACCTTTGGCGAATGGGCACACCTATCAGGTATTTACTTAGATAAAGGTGAGGATGTCATTTACCTTGCTACAGAAAATCCTATTCAAGTGCGTTGGCTGATGTTTGTCACCATTATGATTGCCGCGCTAGGCGCCGTGATGGACGTTGCCATTTCAATTGCTTCATCGTATCAAGAGCTGCAACAAGCCAATCCTAAACTCACTCCCAAACAACTGATGCTTGCCAGCATGAACATAGGCAAAGACATCATGGGAACCATGACAAACACGTTAATTTTAGCGTTTGCAGGTAGCTCGCTCACCACTATCATGATGGTCTGGGGGCTTTCAATGCCTGTTGAACAGTTTATGAATACCCCAGTGATCGCGTTAAGCATTATTCACGGTTTAGCAGGCAGCATAGGTATTGTGCTTACCATTCCATTTACTGCCTTTATTGCTAGTAAAATCTTTAACTATCAAAGTAATGAAAAGCCAGTAATCAACGCTAACGTTAACAATGCTTTAGATAAGTAAAAAACTCAGTGTCTTTTTCGTAGTGATTTTTTTCATATAAGTTCTGCGCTTTTAAGTTATCGACAGCAGTACTTAGCATAATGAAAGAGGCCTGAGTTTCTTTCGCTAGCTGATCAGCGCGATCAAGCAGCAACTGCGCAACCCCATGTTGGCGAGCAGATTCGGTTACAAACAGATCATAAAGCAACCAAGTACGATTCATTTCAAGCGAGCAAAACAGCGGATATAACTGAGTAAAACCAACATATTGCCCTTGTTCATCAACCACAAAGTAGATAACCGACTCTTTATTTCCTAAGCGTTGTTGCAGGTATTGAAGTGGGTTTTTCTCGCTATAATCTACTTCATAAAAAGTCAGATATGCCTCATACAAAGGCGCAACGTGAGTTAAATCATCAAGGGTGGCTTCTTTAACAGTAAACATGACATACACCTTTTTTTGCTTAGATTCTTCTCCCCATTAATACCAATCATAGCCGCCAACTGACAAACAAACTGAGATTGAATTTTTAATACCCTTCTCTCATCTCTTGCTAGAAATTAACTCATCAAGCAACAACAAATCGTCTGGCGTAAAACGGGAGTTAAATGAAAAGGCATAAGGCGTTTCACCATGCTCTCGTAAATACTCAAGTCGCGACACAGCGTGTTGTGGCGTAGGAATTTCATCATCTTCAATCCACCATAAAACATAATTAGCTTCAGTTAAGCGGTAGAACCATTCACTTTTACGGCGCATAAAGTCTTTATGATGCGTGCGGAACATAAAGTTTTTAAGATCATCCACCGAGTCCCAAATCGACATGTTGACGATGATAGAAGGATCATCAAATAGCTGAATATTTGTCGCATCACCAGATTCATCTTTTAAGCGCCACACAAAGCCATCACTGTTTTCAGCGATCGTATTCACCTTATCTAAGTTATCAACAAACTCTTTAATTTCAGGCGCATCTAATGGGTATTTTGCCTTTGCGATATTGAGTTGTGCCAGCTTCATGATTCGTCATCCCTCTTATTCAAAGCATCGGCTTAAAAAAGCTACGTTCATAGCTGATAATGCAATCTGTCTGCTCTGCAAAGTTATACGCCTCTATACATTCAGGATCGGACATAGAATCGGTTCGATACTGTTCATAAGCAGCTAAACTATCAAAACTAAATAAAGCTAAGGCGATATTATTAGCACCCTCAGATGGAAGGAAATAACCGTGATGTTTTCCGCCAAACTTTTCTATCAAAGGCAGCCACTTGCGTCCATAAGATGCAAATTCATTAACCTTTTTCGGATCAATAACGTATCTAACATAACAAGTGATCATGCCTTTATCCCTCTAATTACACACTAAACCGCTTCTTCCATATCAACACTGGCGTGTAACTGCCCCACCGCTTTCAACCAACGCTTAATGTGTGGGTAGCCACGTAAATCATAACCACCGTCATCAGCTACATGGGTGTAAGCATATAATGCAAAATCCGCTATCGTGACATTGTCACCTACCAAGAAGTTTGATTTCGACAATTGCTGCTCCATCACATCGAGGGCTTTATAGCCTTTTGCATGTAACGCTTCATACTGTTCAACTCTGTCTGCTGGCATACCCAAATAGACTTGAATGTAACGTGCTACCGCAATATAAGGTTCATGCGAATACTGCTCGAAGAACAACCATTGATAGACTTTAGCTTTTAGAAAATTGTCTTGGGGTAAATACTCAGAGCCTTCTGCGAAATAGCTCAAAATCGCATTCGACTCATACAGCACCCGACCATCATCAAACACTACAACAGGGATTTTTCCATTAGGGTTCAGTGCTAAAAATTCAGGCGTATGGGTTTCGTTCTCCAAAATATTAATATGCTGCCACTGGTGCTCAATTCCTAGCAGTGACAAAATCAATTTCACTTTCAAACAATTTCCCGACTGTAAATCGCCATACACAACCATAACCACTCCTTGTATTGTCTGGATTCATACTAAAAGCACTTTCCTGCCCTCATTGACAAAGTTAACTGTAATCAGCAAAGCACCATTCGACTATCGTAAAATACGAATACCAACTATCAATAATATTGAAGTATTTATCACTTGTTATAAGAGTAATTTAACGCTATGTTTTTATTGCTAAATAGAGGGATCTCATATGGATATTGATGCATTAAGAAGCTTTTTAGCTTTCGTAGAAACAGGCAGTTTCACTCGCGCAGCAAAGCAAAGTTTTCGAACTCAATCTGCGATTAGCATGCAGATGAAAAAGCTCGAAGATGAGCTCAATACTCAGCTATTTACTAAAGATGGTCGAATGCTGGTATTAACAGAAGATGGGCAACGCTTAGCAACGCATGCTACCCAAATTATCGCAACCCACGATGAAGCCTTGTTAGAGCTTAAAAACAAGTTACCGCAACAAACCATCCACCTTGGTTGTCCTGATGATTATGCTGAATCTATCTTGCCCTATATTGTGGCTCTGCTCCGTGAAGAACACCCACACATTAGCCTGCAAATCACCTGTGCACCAAGCGTACATTTAAAAGGTTTACTCGACAGTAATCGACTTGATCTCGCTATTGTTACGCGTTCGCCAACCTCGCAAGAAGGCTACTTTCTCCAAACCGACAAAGGTATATGGGTTGGCTCGCCACATCACGACATTGTTAACCAACAACCCTTACCGATTGTATTATTCCAACGCGACTGTAAATTCCACAGTGCAGCCATTGAAGGCTTAATAAAACGTAACCGACATTATCAACTTGTCAGTTGTTGTAGCAGCGCAACAGCCAACAAAGGCTTAGTGAGGCAAGGCTTGGCAATTTCTGCGATGGCGAAATGCAGCATGCCGAATGATTTAATTGAGCTTACCGCCCCTCATCTGCCTAGCTTACCCGTGGTTGATATAGTGTTATCACTGCCGAGTAAGCCACACCTCTTACTTTCACCTGAAAGTATCAACCGCATGATTGATCGTTACCAGTGTGAACAATTTGCGGCAGAAAAGTGCTAAACACTGAGCGCCTATTAAATAAGAAACGATTATCTTTAATTGAATAACAGTATTACTTTCAAGACACTCAAATCAAAAAGCTTTAGCTAATCTCAAAAGTACGATTACTTAGATACTGACTTTTTTGTTGGGATCTTTCATACATAAACAATAGGAATATGCTATGAAAAAATGGAGTCTTTTAGCTTTGGCATCGGCTTTATTGCTGGGGTGTGGTTCAAATGATGCTGAAGATGCTATTGTAGAAACCGTTGGGCTAAATATCGATAGCTTATCGAGCCAACAAAAACAAAATTATGCCCAGATCTCAACCGACATTAATACATTGATTATTTATATTGGTGGTCAGTGTTTTACTGCTGAATCAGAAAGAAATTCTAATATAGCGCTCACTGGCTTTACCTGTAACATCGCCGATCATAAAGACGCAGTAAGCCAAACTCAGTTTTCTAGCATTTCGCTGATCAGCGGCACGCTTGATATTACCCGTTCTAGCGAAACCGACTTCAAAATTCAAACCAAAGATAACGTCAAGTTTCATGCTGCTAGCATTAGCGATGGCACATTAAATTATCGCCTTGTTGATGATAACGCGATTCACTTTATTGTGAATGAAACAGGATCAGATAGCGCATCGTTCAGAGGCTTCTTCCGTGACGATAAAACCGTAGATGTCACCTATTGGACGGCAGAATCTTTAGGTACTACCCCATTTGATTATGATGAAGATACCAATAGCCAACATAGCTGGCTGGCAAACAGCACAGCGAAAATTACAGGGAAAGACGATAAAACCTTTAACTGGAGAACCAGTGCCACCGGTGAGGTAGAGTTACCACTAACAGAATAATGTTAAGCGGCTAAGCCGAAGACTCAAACGCCCTGTTTGAAAACAAAGAGAGTTAGGCAAGCGCAGGCTTTGAAACAAAAACCAGTCAATAAATCAAAGCGTTGTCATCACTGAGATGGCAACGTTTTTTCTTTGGCGCAATCCACTAAGGCAGACTAATAACAAACAGATAATCAACCAAATTAATGACTCCGCCATTAGAATAATGCAAACTATTATCATTACTGTTATTTGAGATGGATTTTTACGTAATGAATATTGCAATTTGGGGTGCTTCAACTGGATTAGGCGCAGCAATGGTAGATTACTTTTATGCTCAAGGCATGAACGTTATCGCCATAGCACGTAACCCTAATAAAAATACCAAGCTTGCCGAGCACAACATAACGTCCGTTTGTTGTGACGCAACAGATAAACAACAAGTTGAAGCGGCGGTATCAGCACTGCCCGACAACACCTTTAATATCTCTACAATGGGCAGTTTTCGCTCTGATACACCTGTCGATTACATTGGTCACCGCTACTTAACAAATGCATTAGAACAAAGCACTTCACAACACTTATTGTTAATTACTTCACTGGGTTGTGGTGATAGTTGGCAATACCTTTCAGACCGCGCCAAAGCGGGTTTTGGCAGCGCAGTGCGTGAAAAAACACTCGCTGAAGCTTGGCTACAAAGCAGCAGTTTGAATTACACGATTCTAAGACCTGGCGGACTAAAAGATGGCGAGCCAACCCAGCTAGGCGAGTTATCACAACATAAAGAAGTTCACGGCGCGATTACACGGGGAGAAGTCGCACGATTAAGCCATGAATTGCTGTTAAGAAATGATGCTAATGGTCAGATTTTCCAGTGTATTGATCCAAGCATCGCCCCTTACTAACCATCACGTTATTAGCAAATAAGAACCAGAACGAATAGATAAAAAAGCCCGATTTAAAAAATCGGGCTTTTTTATAACTTGATAGAAAGAGATTACCGCCCTTTCATGCTTACACTACCAACCCTCTTTTAGCTCTTTAGTGCGCTGGATAGTTTCTGTAATCATACAATCACTTAAATCTTCTAACCCACCAGAGCCACTTTCACTATGATAAAACATGCCACACTTAGCATCTCTGTATTGAATCCATAATCGTTGGGTTTTTCTTAAATCTTCTTTACGAAAATCTTGGATTCTCGCCATATATTGCTTATAAGCCGTATTAAGCAATCTATCCCTTTTCGATAATTCCTCGTTCATACATTTAACAACGGATGGAGTCGAGGCTCCCCAAGTATCAATACACTGATCAAACTCTTTACTGTAATCGGCAAACGCAGTGTTAAAGAAGGTTGGCAAAATGAAAGCCGCAACCATTGGGTAATAAAACCGTTTTTTCATCATACTTCCTTGTTCATCCCCATCACTAACCACAATCTTAAGTAACTGAATATTAGATGGTAAATGGTTTTATTCCAAAACAATACAGGCTATATGTCTGATTTGCATACTATTTAGCCAACAAACCAAAAGACTAAAGCCCTACAATGCAGAATTTCATTGTTAACAGTTAAAATAAGCAAGCATAGTAATAATCAATCACTAAAGCTCAATTACAAGAGATTAATCACAATAACAAATATCATTAAAACAAAAGGTTACAAAACGGGATACTTTTCACAGTTTATATACCCATTAAAAATAGAATAAAAAATCACTTCCATGACAATAAACAGCAATAAACTCTGGATATATTGATGAAAAGTAACCTACTTGCCCTAGCCCTTAGTGGTGCATTAGCACTCACTGCTGCGCCATATTCTTTTGCAGCTAACGACGCAACGGTTCAATCTTCTACCGATTACTCGCAATTCGTTACTAAGCGTCAAGTTGTCGATCAACTATTAAATGATGCAGTAACAGCGTTTAAATCTCCGGCTCGTGTTTCCCATGCAGGCTCTACCGCCAAAATGCCAAGCAATATGGAAATCGTAACCAACCGATTACTTGAAGCCTACCAATTAGAACCATACCGTACCGACTTACTGATTTCTGCTGCTAATGCACAGATCTACAACAAGAATGCAGACCGAGCCATTTCACTTTTCCAACAAGCTCTTTCGGTTGCACCTGATGATGTCGATTTACATGCCTACCTTGCTGTTTGGCAGCGTTTCAAAGGCAACCAAGCTGAATCTGACAAGCATATGGCAACATTAGCCAAATTAAACCCGGGCAAAGCGGCTGATATTGAGCGTATTTTCACAACTGTTGATCGCATTGTGGCAACACCACTAAAAGAGAAAGCAGCGAAAGGCAAGTTAGACGACAAAGGCGCAATCATCACCTTAGGTTATGCACTAAACCCAGATGGTTCGATGCATCCCATCTTAGTTGAACGTCTTGAAACAACCCTTGCGATGGCAAAAGCCAACCCTGATGCGTTAATCGTATTAACAGGTGGTGTGCCAATGAACCATAAAACCGAAGGTAAGCTAATGGCAGATTGGCTTATTGAAAAAGGCATTAGTAAAGATCGTATTATTGAAGAGAACTACGCCACCAGCACCGTGGATAATGCCCTATTCAGTAGCTATGCGTTAGCACGCCATCATATTAAACATGCCACAATTATTAGCTCGGCAAGCCATGTTCGCCGTGGTCAAACCCTGTTTGAGATCGCAAGTTGGCAGACTGGCCCACAAAGCATCACTTTTGATACGGTAAGTTACCCAGACAAACCACTAAAAGAGTTAGTAACACCGAACGATGGTGAATTGTTAGGTATTTACCGTGATGCATTACGTACTTATGGTATGTGGAGTTACCGTTCATATCCGTTGGAGTCACGTTAAGGTTTAAAACCCACTTTACTTGAGAAGAAAAGATAATAAAAAAGCGATGCCGTAGAGATACAGCATCGCTTTTATTTAAACCTTATACCTTACCTCGCTTTCTGTGTTTCAAGGCGGTATAAATCAGACTCACCAATGCCAATAATTGAAACAACCAAAACAGAGGAATAAAACCAAACGATTCAATTAACACGCCATTGTCATCGACATAAGAACCTTCATAAGCGTATATAGCCAGACAACCCCACCCGATAAGACTTAAGAGGATAGTTACTCTGTATCTACTGATTAACGTCATCTGAGCCTTCCTTTAAATACTCACTTAAGCGAAACCCACTGTGGATTGTACATACCTTATCTAATCTACTTTAAAAAGTACGCTAACTCAGTACCGAAATAATCGCTTTGTGATCACACAGTTCATGGAGATGGCTAACTCGTTTTTGGACAAAAGTAAGTTAGTAGTTTTGCTTATTTAGTAAAAGTCGGATTAGTTAGCGTATGGCAAAAATTAACTAACAAAAAGCAAGACCTGCCCCCATTGGTTCACAAGCCAACGCATATTTCATTTAAATATCATCCAATTACCAATCGTAGTAATATGCTATTCATCGAATAGTATGTTGGCCATATTGCAGGATATAATAATGAACCAAAGAATTGAAAACGATACTTTCTCGGGAGGTGAAACGACTCACCTGAATGCAACTGTTGGTAATAATGGCAGCTTTGCTCCGGAAGGAGAAGCTCGTTCAAATACAGATTATGCTCTTGGTTTTTCAAGCGCCGCACTCGAACTGATTAGATCAGCGAAAGAATCTTCTGAGTTTAGAACTCACCTCGACTTTTTGGTTTATCCTATTTGTTTCAACATGAGACATGCTGTGGAATTACGGCTGAAAAAATGGTGGAAAGACTTAGGAATGTTAGCCTCAAAAAGAGAGGTTAAGCTAAAACAGCATAGAGACGCCAAAGTTGCAAAAGATCGTTCATTAAGAGGAAAGCTAGACCCCTTTCCTACAATAGATGAGGCATCCACACACGATCTATCTAAACTGTGGAATCTGGTAACCGAATATGCATCAGTAATAGACTCGCGTTTCAGCAAGCTCATTCCATTGTTAGACCCTTACATCCAAGATATTGCCGATATTGATCCTACAGGCCAAACTTTCAGATACCCAGCCAGCAACGATAGCCAAGTTCACTTAGCTGAAACACCGCTTATTAACATCAGAATACTTGAACTCAGATTTACTATGTTGTTTAAGCTTTTTGATTTTCAGGATCAAATAACTCAGGAAATGAAATATGAGTACTCTTGGGTTGACACACCAAATCAACTTTCATACCACGATCTACAATCAATATCGTTGGTGTTGGCTGAGTATGAAGATAAAGAAGGTGAACCAATAGCAGCACAAGCAAAAGAAGTAGTTAGAGATAAATATGGATTATCAGGCGGCATATATAGCAAAACGATTTCCGCTATCAAATGCAATCACTACTTAAACCATAGTCTCAATATGATTAATGAACCAAAGCATCTAAGTGCGGAAGCTATCGGCGTTATATTTGAAGTATATTTTGACTATAAACCTGTAGATGAATATCGAACGGACTATAAACGAGCTGAAACCAAAACTGAAATCAGAGTATATAAACCCGACTTCGATAAAATGAAACATGAGATACAAAAACGAGCTGAATTAAGAGAGAAACTCTTTGGGTATTTAACTAGAGAACAAATCGCTGAGTCTACAGCACTACTTGAGTGTTACTCAGAGTCAAAATATATGGAGATTTATGACCGGTTAGTTGAAGAACATATCACTTACGTAAATAAAATGGATGAGGAAGAACTCAAAGCTTATATATCCAAACATTTCTTTGGTTCTATGATTCTAGAAAAACTATCTTTGATGCTACTCCAAATGAACTGTATAGATGTAATACAACCTCATATCGAAGAATATAGGTTAACCGATATCAGTTGGTATAAAAGCTTTCAGGGCCGGGCATTCAACCGGTGCTATGATGAGTTCCATCATTTCGAATGCTCAATCGAACAGTTTCAAACTGAAGTAATTAGCGTTTTATCTCAAGTAAAATCAGAAAGATTAGGCGATTAATTAGTTAAAGAAAGCTACTCACCCGAGTGACTTTTTGCTGCTCTCTACTAGATAAGTTGTTCTATAAACTTATCTAGTGGAGTTGTGAGCTGGTCGCCCTAAATCAGGTTCAGGTCTTGCTTTTTGCCTGTCATTAGTACAAATATTACAAAACTCTCGAATTCAAACCCAAGTAAGAAGCGGTGCTGACATGACGTTTTGGGGCAAAGGTGTGTTACAACTCATCACAGAGTCAGCACAGCTCTACTGACTCGTTGATGGACATTTTCGAGTTAGCGTTTAATCTAATTGATCCTTTCACGGATTAACTCAGATAAGCAAAACTTCAACCCAAAGCGACTACATATTCGCCATGGTCATTGTTATACGCAATTTACCAATCTTTGAAATCTTGCCTATTCATGCTCTGTGATAATATTATCGAATTGTCATCTATTTCTCTTGTCCCTTCATGCCGTACCATCAACGTGAAAGAAAAGATCGCAGATCTAGTGATTTGCAGCATGTGTTCGAGAGAATTGATAAAATCGGATTCTTTAATAAAAGCCATATCATCGACAAAACAGTAAGAGTTATATAAATCATTTGGTTTGTCTCCTTTATGGACTACAACGAACTTGTGTTCCAAATCGTTGCGCCATGCTTTGAAGAACGCCCACTCACCGTCTTTACGATCGTTTAGATCGCTAGCAATACTATACAATGCCAATAGTCCAGGGGATCTTACTGCTTCAAACTTCTCTCGTCTTTTATCACGGTCAAGCTGCCAAAAGCTTTGAAATGAGACATTTCTATTTGATGGATACAAATCAAACAATTCGCATACAGCAACTCCAATTTTATCAAGAATACCAAAGCACAATCTAAATGATGTCCTGAGCTTTTCTACGTCCACACCCAGCAGTTCATCATTAAATAATTCGGAAAAGCAAGACTCATGCAGTAAGTCTTCGTTTTGTTCTTGAGTTAAATAGTCATAATAAAGTTTTCTTGCAAAAGAAAATTCAGACTTTAACCGATTCAAAACCATTTCCATTGGAACTATAAAGTCCCCAGTTACTCCGCTCAAATTCGGTATTGTTAAGTCATCCCTTGCGCTTCCAGCACAATGACAATACAAACCGTGTTCAGAAAGAGACAAATGATTTTCAAGACAGTACTTTCTATAATCGCTAAGTTCATTAAACTCAGCTTCTGTTTCATGACTATCTTCATTATTTCTAGTGATATTCTCTTTTAAACAAAGCTCATCAATTTTCTTTTGGTGATATTGCGCCAAATCAAGATAATAGTTAGCCCAACTGTCAGGAATTTCGGCTCCTTTACTTGCTTCCCTATACCCTGACACAATCTGATCAAGCATTTGTAATGAATGGCTCGATGTAATGGTGTTTAACATCAATAATGTTTCGCTACGATTTACCCATGCTTGAGTACACTGATAATTTAGACTTAATGCTTTATCATATAATCTAAGAGCTTCGACAAGGCGGAATTGACGCTTTAGCGAGTTCGCTAAATTGACAATTAGCTCATAAGGAGATTCATTCTTAGTAGTAACTGTTGCTTTTAGCGCTTTCCAGTACAAATGCTTTAGCTGGACAAGCTCTTCTATAGTATCAAATGTATGATTAAACGAGTTTGGTTCAGAGATCATACTCGACTTGGCATTTGCAAAGTTATAATAGAAATCACTATCTGGTATTAGCTCTAACATTTTCGATTGATGATCGTTCATTAGCTTGTAACCAATAGTCACTATCTCAATGTCAGCTTTCATTGACCCAATATCAATGAAAGAGCCAGCCATATTAAAAAGCTTTAAATAATACTCAGTATTATCATTACCATTCGAGGCTTCGATGGTTTTAAGTAATTCTAGAGCTTTAGTAAAAGCCATGGAAAAGTCACCGACATCAAGCAAAGCATAAATAGCTCGATGCTTTTCTACAAATAGATCTCCTACCATCAAATATCCCATTTTTATTTGTAATAAGAATTGCGTATTACGCCCGAGTAATAGGCTGTAAAGAAACTGCTGGCTTATGTATACGCTTGTTAAACTTTTAATTTTTTAGTAACGTTTCAACTATCTCAACGCCCAGTTAGATAGCTTTTTTGTCGATATTTTCAGCGGTTGAATGCACCTGTGCATTTCGAATTATTCTCAGTTCTGTAAGTTGTTGGCTTCTGTCTTCATTTTCTATTTTCAACCTCTAATTTGTGAGGCTAACAATTTATTAGACTAAGATCGTTATAATACACTCCAGCTTCCAACCATTTTGGCCAATATACTAGTGGAAATAACTATTAATCAATTAATTACATATTTTAATGATAGTTTTTGAGGCGTTACGCTGCAGCGAAAACAATAATATCCAATCGAGCCAAGTCTTATTTTTCGTCATCCATTAATTTTGTATCTTATAACTGACAGATTGACTGGAAATGAAGGTTAGATCTGTAACATTCAGGAGCATTGTTTAGCTAGCTTGAATGTGGAAAAAACGTGTTAGGCAAATTGCTTATTTAGGCTGGTAGTATTAAGAAAAGTAAGGGTAACGCCCTGTTAAGGTGTGAGCAACGCAATTCCGAAGCGCCTGTATACCACCTTAAACACTAAACGCAACGCATAGCAAAAATGCCAAGCGTTGCGAATCACTCTTAAACAGATTTTTAGCCTTTATGTCTTCGATACAAAATGTTCATCTCATGCCATACACTACGATAATTTTTTAGTTGAGTTTTCGTAGTAGCCCAACTTGCACCAACGATCTGATCTAGCAAAACACCTGAAGTCGCACCTGAATGGAAAGCTAGCGCTTGTTCATACTCGTTAGCTGTTGATAAGAACTTTTTACACTTTATCACATCCACTTGAGCAAGAAAGGTACCTATCTGGTCTGTATCTGGAGCAACTTTATATGGAACATTAAACCATAAGTCATTTACTAATTTGGACAATGCCTCGTTCGCAAGCTCGACATTTTCTTTAGCGCCGGGAGTAGAAAATAAGATGGTGTCATATTTAGATAGGAATGTGTGGCAATTAATACTCGAAGCAATCATGGATTCCCTAGCCAAAAGAAATTTATCTAAATTACTACGTTGATAATATACTAAGAACTCGGCCTCTTCTTTTGTACAACCACTTCGTATTTTTTCAACCGCAGATACTAGAGCTCTCGCATAAATGACGCATGTAGACACGTTTCTAGATGCTTCGGAGTAAAATCCAATACAATCAGAAGAAGCTTGTACCTTTAAGTTAGCCCTCATCTGATCTTTCCAGTTTGCCGACGCAGTGGCGTAAGCAACTATAAAACCGATGATAGTGATCAACGAACTTAGAACGGCTGCTTTAGTTGTTTCACTTGCCAACATCAGATAAACAAAAAGATCTTGGAATGAGATTGGAGTTGTACCCAGTATCGCCTCACTATTGAAATAAAGAAGAAGACTCAGCACGAATACTCCCCACACAGTCCCTAATGCATATCGATAAAAAAGTCTCGACACAATTAAAAAGTATATAAATGGGACTGTTACAACAGGATGTAGCTTAAATAACATACAACTTACTCATTTAGAACAATCTAAAATAAAGGCTTACAGCTTACTTAGTAAGCATTCTTATTTTAATGCCCCTAAGGCCCTACGATCATAATCTATTTAACTCATAAATATCATGAGCTTGTTTGTATTTTTTGTTTAAAATTGTTTATTGATAACGTAAATGGTAATAAGGGAGGGAACATAGCTGCGTCAGCGTAGATCTGGCTGATTTGAATGTAAACAAATTCGAGTTAGGCAATTTGCTTATTTAGGCTAGTAGTATAAAAAAGTAAGGTTAATGCCCTGTTAAAGGGTGAGCAACGCATAGTGAAAATGCCATGCGTTGCGAATCCCTATTGAACTGTTTATTATGAAGATTTTTCATTGCTCGCACCATAATAGACAGAAATAATATTACTGTTTGGAATTACCATAGCGCTTGAATTGTCACCCTTGTCTTTAAGTAAGAATGTATGGTTTGTTGTTCTAAGCAATAATACATATGGTTTCTTAGCATCCAGCTCTTTTAACTTATCCCTAACCTCAAATCTTACAGATTCAACTTGACCTGTTTTAACATCTAAGTAGTTTAAGTTAGCAACTTGCCATGCCGTAGGTATGCTTAAGAGACAAAAATATATTGGTGCACTTGAGATTGCCTTTTTAATTTTCTCAGGGTAGCTATCCAGAGCAATTTTATACATCTTTAACTTCTCAGCTTTAGTAACTAATTTTTCTTTCCCTTCTTTAGATAAATTTTCAATATTTCCAGCACAATCGATCTCATCTATAAGATCACTAATCCTTTTGGCATGACTTTTCTGTTGGCACAAAAACCAGAAAAATTGCATATAGCTTACTGGAATAATGAGTAGTAGAAATAGAAACAAATCTCCCTCCCTAACAATAGAAAGAACAAAATCTTCAAAGGTAAAGTAATCCGTTGCTTTGATATTGAAATAGTTGAGGAATTTACTAGAACTAAAATAGCCTAGGATTGAGATGTAGATAAACCCAAACGTAAGCAATAACGTAGGGTTCTCTTTAAGAGATTTCTTCACTGTAAATATATTCCAATTTAAAAACTTTCCGCATCTTCATAACAGTATATTAATAAGCATTCTTACTTTTACGTAAAAATATACTTATATTATACACGATATAATCGTTACATATTATGAGGTTAATAGCACTTTTTCACACCACAGATTTGAAATAGGGTGTGAAAAGTAAAAAATATATTTAATGAGTCTTATTAAAATCAGAACTCATGCAATAAAATCACCACGGTTCATTAAACTGTTCATATACACTAAATAAAGCTAATCAAAGTCACGTTAACACGATATGAATGAGTAAAAGTTCTAACACACAATGGGGCAAATATGAGTTAGCCGAATAGTTAACTCATTGTGATCACCGACTTGCTTCACAAACCAATAACAGGTAGAAATACGCACAGCGATTTTCATCTTATATAGGTTGTTTACAACATGATCGATACACCTGAAAAAGAACGCAATGCGTCTAGTTCACCAGCGCCTTCACCATTAACAACATCGTCCAAAGCCGAACAATATGCCGAATTGGTGCATAGCCGTCGTTCGGTACGTAAATATGATGCAGACAGCGCTTTTGATCATGAAGCGGTAACTCGTGCACTTAACCTCGCAACCTTGTCCCCTAACAGTTCAAACATGCAATTGTGGCAATTTCATCGTGTAATCAGTGACGATAAACGTGAGCAACTTGCAAAACTGTGTATGGGACAAAATGCGGCAAAAACGGCACGCGAGTTAATTGTTATCACCACTACGCCTTATAAGTGGAAACAACGTGCGAAAATGAATGCGGCACAAATTCGTGATGCCTTTGATGGTCGTGAAGATGCTACATCTAAACGCGCTGTTAAATACTACGAGAAGCTGATCCCGTTTTTATATCGTAACGATCGCTTTGGCATTATGGGCGCTATTCGTAAGGTAATTGTGGCGTATTTAGGGCGTAAAAAGCCGATGGTACGTGAAGTGAGCAAAGCGGATTTACGTGTGTGTTTACATAAAAGCACATCCCTTGCGGCAATGACTTTTATGACGGCAATGCGCGCGGAAGGTTACGATACCTGCCCAATGGAAGGTTTTGATTCTAAGCGTGTTAAGCAACTGCTTGGTTTAAACCCTAAAGATGAAATCACGATGATTATCGGTTGTGGCCCTCGTGCTGAAGATGGCATTTATGGCGACCGCCATCGTGTAGACAACAGCGAAGTGATTATTAAGCACTGATCCCTTGCCTAACAATATGGCGGAATGAATGAGTCTTCCGCCAGTTCTCCCCACCTTCTGCTTTTGCTAATCACAATAATTACTTGCTATATACCACAAAGAATCACACCTACCGGTAAGGGCATACATTTAGGCGATGTCTTATCTGGGGTTAAGCTACAAGCCGACAGAAATAAGCAAGATATGAGTAGTAGTAGTTTCATGGTTAATGCGCGCTTTTTATAATTGAATGGTGTTTTATCTAAAACTACTTCATTTAAAAAGCACTTGAATATAGCGCATAAACATCTTGTTACAGTTACGCGCTAATTCAATCTGCAAGTCAGCCTAGGTACAGAAAACACAGATATTAACAGGCGTTTGTTATTTAAACGGCGTGAGATCGATACCTTCTATTTCACACACGGCTTTAATGGTCGGGTTATCACAAAGGTTCGTTAGGTACTTTGCAAGATATGGAAATGTCAGTGGTGATTGTTTTATTGGTAACGACCACTCTGCCAACATAAATAAGAAGTAGTCACAAGCGGTTAGGCTGTCACCAAGCAAATATGTATTGTGTTTTAGTTGGTTATTAATAATCGAGAGTGCATCAGCAATTCTGTCATCTTGCGCGGCAACAACATTCGGAATCGTCTCGGCATCATTGGTATGGCGGTGTGGGTAATAACGTACCATTAACTCGGCTTGTAAGGTGTTATTAAGAAACGCTAACCATTGATAAAACATCGGGCGTAAAGGATTTCCGATTGCTGGCATTAACCCTGACTGTGGATGGAGTTCGCAAATATGCATACATATAGCAGAGCTTTCAAAGATGGCTTGCTCCCCTATCACCAATGTCGGTATGCGCCCTGCTGGATTGAGTTTCAGATAATCGGCTGACTTCTGAACGTTAGACTTTTTATCCACCAGCAATAGTTGGTAATCCGCTTTTACATGATGAAGTAAAAAATGCGGCGCTAAACTCGCGTTATTGGGGTAATAGTAAAGCTTGAACAATTTTGGCTCCTTGCCTGTAAAACAGATTAATCATTCGTTTTAAAAATCACACATCTATCTTACTAAATAAAGCATGAATTTAATGAAACTATTGATTTATAACCCGTTGTAACCCGTGAGATAAATCGCATTTCTACATATCTGTCATAAACATAAAAGGTTGATTGCATATTATTAAATGGCATTTATCGATTAAAAGGAGATTGGATAATGTCTTGTTTACACACTCATTCGCACGAAGATCATACCCATGGTCCTGATTGTGGTCATACCGCTATTCGTCATGATGGTCATGTCGATTATTTAGTTGATGGTAAATTACACCATCCGCATGGTGATCATTGTGATGAACATGTCATCGAATTTGATGATGCTCATCCTAATGAATGTAATCATAGTCATGCATGTGGCGATCATGTTCACGGCCCTGATTGTGGTCATGAGGCTATCCAACATGGTGATCATATTGATTACATTGTAAATGGTAGGCTACATCATCAACATGGCGATCACTGTGATGATCACGGCCCTGTTGAGCTAGTATAAAATTCGATATTTTAGATAAGAAGTTGCCAACACTGTTTATACAAGTTGGCAACTGTTTCAAGATAGCTCAATGAATAACCGACTGTTGTAAAACAATACGTTGATTTTAAAGTTCGTTTAAAACTCTTTATTCATCTTTTCAATGCACGAAATTAATACCTCTTCATGCTCAGGCTCGATGTGCATGGTTAAATCATTCACTAAGTCGAGGTGCAATTGATTGTGCTTAACATGAATGGCTTGCCCTGCTTCTGTCAACGTCACCACAATCGCGCGGCGATCTGTTGGGTGAGCACAACGTTCAATTAGGTTCGCTTTCACTAATTTCTCAATTTGAACGGTTAATGTACCCGTTGTTATCCCCAATTTATCGGCAAGCTCTTTCATTCTTAGAGGGCCTTGAACGCCTAAAACTTCAATCGTATGAACTTGCGCCAAGGTGTAACCTGTTTCTTTAACAACAGATTGCTCCCATGATGACATTTTGTCATAAAATTCAGTCAGTAATTGGTTTAGGCGTTCTATGTTTTTCATGATTATTATTAGTGTACTTCGAGAGTAAGATGACTAATCTTATCAAATTTTGACAGGATTTGTTTATAATCATCAATGATAAAGTCTCTGGTTGACTGTAGTGTTATCGCTGCAGAATAGTGATTACCACTAATTTTCCAGATATGTAAATCCATAACCTTTGCATAAGGTGACAGCGCATCATGGATAGATTTTCTATAGTCTGAATCAATGTTCTCATCTAACAAGATCGGGGTTGTTTGCTTCATTAAGTTCATTGTCCATTTAATGATCACACACCCACCAACAATGCCCATAACTGCATCCATCCAATCCCAGCCATAATATTTCCCGAACAATAGCGCAACAATGGCAAGTAATGAGGTCAAGGTATCAGCAAGCACGTGTAAATAAGCGGCTCTTAAATTGTGGTCGTGATGATGATGATACCCATGGCTGTGATCATGATGATCGTGGCTATGGCCGTGATCATGACCGTGCCCGTTAAGTAAAAATATGCTGGCTAAATTTACGGTTAAACCAATACACGCAACCACTATCGCTTCATTAAACTGAATCGCGTGTGGGTTAAATAAACGGTGGATAGATTCCGCAATCATTAACACCGCAACAATGCCTAATACAATCGCACTGGTATATCCGCCCAGCACGCTAACTTTGCCAGTACCAAAGGAAAAACGGTCATTATTGCTGTGTTTTCTTGCGTAACGGTAAGCAAATAGCGTGATACAAAATGCGGCAGCGTGGGTACCCATATGCCATCCATCCGCTAATAGGGCCATAGAGCCATAAACTGTCCCTGCAACAATTTCGATAAGCATTGTTGTCAGAGTCAGTAAGAGCACATACAGCGTCCCTTTTTCTCCCTGCTGATCATGAGATGAGAAATCATGATCGTGTTGTAGTTCCAACTTCATAAATCTGCCATTTAGTTTGATAATCAAATTATTTGATCGTAAATTTAGTTTGATCATCAAACAATGTCAATGGAGGTTGCCAATAAAATTCAGGCATAAAAAAACGTGCCGTTACGAGTACGGCACGTTTCTTATGATTTATAACAATAATTGCTAGGTTTATTTCCAGTTAGGATTTTGTAGCAACGCTTGTTGGAGCAACCCTTTCATGTTGTCATCAGGGTTGCCAATAAATTGGTAACTCGCGTATTCACTTGGCTTGGTAATAGCACCATTGGTATCTTTAACATGTACTACCATGGAGTATGCTTTGTTGTCTTTACCTGTTAGGGTGATCATAAAATCACCGGCACAATCATGCGGCTTACAATAAGAAACGGCTTTGTAAGTTTCATCACCATCTACAATATTATCTAGCGGCGCTGTCACTTTATTTTCTGATACCCATTTAGGGATTTTTTGCGTTTCTGGCGCGACAGATTGAGTTTGCTCAACAACAACGGTTTCAGTTGTGGCGACAGTTTGCGTTTGATCTGTTGGCGATTGATCTTTAGGTGCTTGGTCATTACAACCTGCAAGTAACAAAACAATGGATGTTGCTAGTAATAGCTTTTTCATTTTATTCATTCCTAAATTTGAGTACCGCTCAAATCATTTTATGCCTGCGGCACTAATACTCTTTACAAGATAACGCTTATTCGGCTCACACCCTATCCAATATAAGAGCAAAAAGTATCTATAATTTGGCAAACATTATTAAACAAGCAAAATACTGACGTTACACTTACATATGTGTGTGTTTTTCATTCAATTACTTGAATTAACATACCTTCTTTACCGTAATTAAGTTAAGGTATAAGCACTTAAATAAAAGAAGTGACGATATGCAGGTTATTACAGAACAACTAATTACTTTAAAAAACGCTTGGATGGCAAGCCATATTACCGATGCTGAGTTTCCAACACCGCTAAGTGTAAAGGGATTAGAACTGTATCAACTATCTCAAACAGCTTTAACTACGCATTGCATTGATACTCCTTTATCGGCACTCGAACCCTCTTTATCTTTCTACCCTGTTGATTGCCACCCTCTTACTATTCGCTATTCTTTAGTTCGTGCATCCCAATGGGAAAATGAACAAGAAAAAGAAGCTGTTATAGAGTATTTAACTCAAATTATGTTTGAGCCTAATGCAGAAGCGACACTTTATGTTGGCTTTTTCAAAGGTAAACCTGCCGCATGTGGCATGATTTATACTCATGCAGAAGATGGTGAGCAATATAGCCTTGTGTCTGACGTGTATGCATTGCCGTTACCGAACCAGCAGCAATTAATAACGGATATGGAAAATTACCTTATCCATTCAGCACAGCAATTCTCGCAAGCTGTCGTTATCCAAAAATAAGAATAATCACGAAGCTAATAATCAGCTTCGTGATTTAGCCCTTTCTTCAACAACTAACCTGTTGTTTTTGACGAACCTTCAATCTCTGCCATACTAAGTTACAGACTTTAATTCCTGCATTACGTGTTTAGAGTCTATATCTAGAAGACATCGGAGAAGAGTATGAAAGGGATTATTTTTACTGAATTTCTCGATATTGTTGAACGTACTTTCGATCTGGAAGTGTGCCAGTCAATGCTAGATATGGCAGACGATCCGGGTGTATATACCTCTGTTGGTAGCTATGAGCACCAACGATTAGTCAAACTGATTATTTGTTTACATAAGGTCACTGGCGTTTCTCCCGAAAACCTTCAACAAACGTTTGGCCGCGCTGTTTTCCCCCGTTTACTCACTTTATTACCCAACTATGATTTTACCGATTCCAACACCTTTGATTTTATTCGCAGTGTGGAGTCATACATACACCAAGAAGTAAAAAAACTTTACCCTGATACAACGCCTCCTCGCTTTGAATTCTCTAATGAAACAGAAACAACCCTGACAATGGACTATCATTCAGCTCGATGCATGGGTTATGTCTGTTTAGGTTTATTAGAGGGATGTGCGGATTATTTTGAGCAACATCTTGATATCGTACTTGAACCAACAACGAGCAAAAACAGTGTCCGCTTTCATTTGTCATTGAGTGATAATTAATGATCGATCCTGAAAAACATATTGCTTTATTAAAACAAAAACTCGAGCGCGAACATGCATCAAGATTAGCCGCTGAAAAGTTATTAGAAGCGAAAAGTCATGAGCTTTATAATGCAAATCAAATGCTTAATGATTCGTACGAAAAGTTACAAATGCAGGCAAAATTTGATTCTGAGCTTTTAACCTATCAGAACAAAATGGAAAACTTGTTACTTCGTTATGCCCGATTATTTTTAAAGCACAGTGCGACAAGGGAAAGTATTCAACAATTATTAGACAGCCTCGTTGATGGTCATTACATATCAGGTTGTCATATCACCATTGACCCTGCCGATAATATTAATATATCAGGTAGCTACTCCAGCGGTCGTTTACAACAATGGGAGCCTCCAGAAGAGCTAGAATCAACCAATTCATTATGGGATAAAAGCGGCCATACCCTTTGGATAAATATTATTAATAACAGAGGGAAAATAGGTGTATTAGCCGTCAGAATTATATGTACCGACGACCGATTGCCAGCAATTCAAAAGCATATGGCGCTGTTTGGTGAATTATTTCGATCCGCTATTGGTAGGCAAATAACATTTAATCAAGCTATTGATGCTAAAAAACGTGCAGAAGATTCGGAGCAGTCAACCCGTGACTTTCTCGCTATGATCAACCACGAATTACGTACACCACTTAATGGACTTCTTGGTGCTGCTGAATTACTGCAAGATACACCGCTTGATAATGACCAACAGAAACTCTTAACCACATTGAATCACTCAGGTGAATTGCTACGGGCGATCATTAATGACTTACTCGACTACAGCAAAATAAATGCAGGTATGTTGGAGCTGATTGAAAAACCCTTTGATTGTCATTTGTTAGCGGTAAAACTAGAAGATATTTTTACCCATCGTTCCCACGAAAAAAGATTAGATTTTAATATTTACTACTCCAATGACTTACCGAAAATTTTCATTGGTGATGAAGATAGAATTAAGCAAATTTTTGTTAATTTGATCTCTAATGCGATTAAATTTACCCCAGCAGGTTTTGTACACGCAAAGCTCTGGTGGCAAAACAAACATCTACAATTTACGGTAAAAGACAGCGGTTGTGGTATTGACCACTCAGACCAACACAAGTTATTCAAACCTTTTAGCCAAGTGGATAATACCAGCAAGCGAAGCCATGAAGGCACAGGGCTAGGATTGGTGATCTGTAAACAACTATGTGAACAAATGGGCGGTTCAATCCGCGTTGAAAGCTCGCTCGGGCGTGGGGCTTGCTTTAATGTTTCCTTACCCCTTGCTATTAGTGATCATGCTCATTTTAATGCCAAAGTTAGGAAGCCTAATAAAACACCAATTAAGCATTTAAAAGTGTTAGTAGTTGAAGATTTAAAGACTAACCAAATGATCATTAAATTGATGCTAAATAAAGTCCAAATTGAACCAACTATTGTTGATAACGGACAAAAAGCATTAGATATATTAAATATCGAATCATTTGATGTGGTGTTTATGGATTGCAGAATGCCGATTATGGATGGCTACACCGCAACTAAAGAGTTACGAAAACAAGACTATTCCAAACCTATTATTGCTTTAACCGCAGGCACAACGAGCGCTGAGCGTGAAGCCTGTATCCAAGCAGGTATGAATGACATTTTATGTAAACCTTATTTGGCTTCCGAGCTTCATGATATTTTAACGATTTGGGGCAGTGTGATTGAATAATCTATTATCTATTACGACTTAAACAATCAGATCGCTAAAAAGTAAAAAAGGCCACCGAAGTGACCTTTTATTATTTTAATCAACGTGCGTTTATAGCTACTAATTCGCCTTTATTTCTGCAGTTTTCGACACATCCACAGGTGTTTCTGTGCTCGTTTCATCACTCTTCAGCTGCTTCTGTGCTGCGGGATCTAGGGTAGGTTTTACTAACACATAATCCATTATCTTACGGGCAAGAGGTGCTGCGTTACGCCCCCAGCCGCCGTGTTCTAATATAACGGATACCAACACTTTCGGATCATGAAGCGGTGCAAATCCAGTAAACAATGCGTGGTCACGTAAATGTTCTGCAACTTCATTCGCATCGTAGTTTTGAGTATCAGACATGGTATACACCTGACTGGTACCTGTTTTACCTGCTGCTTCATACGCTAAGTTTTTAAACTCTTTACGTGCTGTACCTTTAGTTGTAACTAAGTGCATACCTTCTTGTGCAATTTGCCAATCTTTTAATGGCACAGGCTCGACTTTTGGAAAGTCTTTAAACTTAACAATATCTTCTTTTTTGCCATCAAGAATCGCATATAGCAAGTGAGGGCGATGAACGACACCAGAATTTGCAACAACCGAGGTTGCTTTGGCTATTTGCATCGGTGTTGCTGTCCAGTAGCCCTGACCAATACCAATAGGGATGGTGTCACCTTGGTACCAAGGTTGTTTGGTATGCGCGAGCTTCCATTGGCGAGTCGGCATATTACCGGATGTTTCTTCTTTAATATCAATACCAGTAGGTTCACCATAACCAAATTTGTTCATCCACGTCGATAATCGGTCAATACCCATGTCATAAGCCACTTGGTAGAAGAAGGTATCTACTGATTGTTCAATGGCTTTATATACATCAACGTTACCGTGTCCCCATCGGACATCATCACGGAATTTACGACTTTTGGAATTAGGAATTCGCCACCAGCCCGGGTTATTACGTACTGTATTGGGTGTGATAACCCCTGTGGCTAATGCTGCAACCGCAATTTGTGGTTTAACCGTTGAACCCGGTGGGTATACCCCTAATGTGGTTCGGTTTACCAACGGGTGCGCAGGACTATTCAGCAATTTGCTGTACTCTTTGGACGTAATACCATGTACAAACAAGTTAGGATCATAGCTAGGGCTAGATACCATCGCTAATATGCCATCGTCCTGCGGATTTAATACCACAATCGCACCACGACGAGTTTTAGTGACCATTTTGCCTGTTTTTGGATCTTTAACATCTTCAGTTAACAGCTTATTGGCGTACAACTGCAAATTAAGATCGATCGTTAACTTAATATCTTTACCCGAAATAGGTGGAACATATTCTAAGGTACGAATAATACGACCACGGTTATTCACTTCTACTTTTTCATAACCAGATTGACCATGAAGTAAATCTTCATAGTAACGTTCAACACCTAGCTTTCCGATCGTGCGCGTAGCTTTATAATTACTATAAATACCCTGCTCTTTTAATGATTTGATATCACGATCGTTGATTTTTGCCACGTAGCCTAACGTATGTGTTAATGCTGAGCCATAAGGGTAATAGCGCTCTAAATGTGCATCAACATCAACACCTGGGTAATGAAATTCATTAACTGAGAACTCAGCAACCTGCTTTTCCGTCATCTGATCAATTAATGTCACTGGCATAAACGGACGGGTGTGCTTTTTATCCTTCATGAATGAGTCTATTTCATCATCCGTGACACCCAGTAAGGTTTTTAGACTGTCGAGTGTTTCAGTGAGGTGTGCGACTTTTTCTGGAATAATTTCTAAAGAATAGACCGGTATATTTTCTGCGAGAATAACGCCATTTCGATCATAAATACGGCCTCTATTCGGTGCCACTGGGATAATTTTGATGCGGTTATCATTCGAACGAGCAGTATATTCGCTGTAATCTTGCACTTCTAAGTGATACAAATTACCGATCAATACAAACGATAAAATGATAATCCCAATAAACCCAGCAAGCGCTCGACGCTTAAATAGCGACACTTCAGCTTGGTGATCACGAAATTGACTTCTTTCTTTCTTCATAGATGCTTATGAGATCTCAATGGCCATATGTGCCGTCGTTAACAGAGAATTGTACTTATACCCAGTCCGTATAATGCGTGATCTCTCGTTAGAATGTAATAACTGGTTGCTTGTTTGACGATAATTTAACCTCAGTTGTCGCGATATAATGTGTTTGAGGAGTTTACAAGCCCTCAACGACCATTAAAATGACCATCTTCTCTCTCTATAGGTTTTACCATGACCCTTTCTCGCTCCGCTGACAGCGTTGTTGTTCTCGATTTTGAAACGACTGGTTTATCTCCTAATCAAGGCGATCGCGCTATCGAAATTGGTGCTGTTAAATTAGTTAATGGCGAAGTTGTTGATCAATTCCAACAGCTCATGAATCCTGGTTTTCGTGTGAGTAGCTTTATTGAAGGTTATACGGGGATCAGCAATAACATGTTACGCACTGCACCACCTTGTTATGAGGTAATGGATGCCTTTGCTGATTTCATTGGTGATGCCAACCTTGTAGCGCATAATGCCTCTTTCGACCAGCGCTTTTTAGACGCAGAGCTTGCTGATATTAGCAGGCACTATACGGGTACGTTTACCTGTTCAATGCTGATTGCGCGACGTTTATATCAAGATGCGCCGAATCATAAATTAGGCACATTAGTGGATTACAAACATATTGAACACAATGGTGTATTTCACCGCGCGTTAGCCGATTCTGAAATGACAGCACGATTATGGTTAGTGATGCTCGAAGATATTAAGCGACAGTATAATCTTCACACCATCTCTTTTGAATTGATGATGAAATTGGCAAAAACACCAAAAGCAAAAATCGATACTTTATTTCACCGCTACGCTTAAGAATAAGTCGTATATTCATCGTAACAAGTATGCTAAAACAGCTATACAGTTTTTAATAACTTCACTGAGAATTCGATGTTGCAACAGCCAGATAATGAACATTTCCCCCTAATGCCTATCGCTCAGTCGGAGATAAAAATCGCAAGTTTTAATTTATTGAATTACCTTGCCCCCCCTAATGCCTATTATGACTTTGAAAACATTTATAGCTACGAACAATGGCATAAAAAACAGCATTGGCTAACCTCGATTTTAGAAGCCCAACAACCTGATATTATTGGTTTTCAAGAAGTGTTTAGCGCAGACGATTTGCAAGCATTATTGCGCGATATTGGCTATCCCTATTTTGCAGTCGTTGATGAGCCTAAAGTGGAAGGCGATTTTATTTATCGTAGCCCTGTCGTCGCCATTGCTTCGAAATTTCCCATCACTGAAGTTATCGCTGTTGAAGCCGATAATGAAGCGGCACAATTAATGGGTTGGGCTGAGTTTTCATTTAGTCGCAAGCCGCTGCGAGCGACAGTTGATATTCCCCATATTGGCACAACAGATTGCTATGTCACTCATTTAAAATCCAAGCGTTCATTATTTGATGATCCACTTCCTGAGACAATAGCGAAATCAGGCAGTGCGCTTTCTTCTTTTCTTGGTCAACGCTTAGGGAATTGGGGTTCATCCATGCTACGGGGCACTGAAGCGGCTTTACTGCAACTTGCGATGGTGAAGCGACGCGAGCAAACCAGTAATCCGATGGTACTGTGTGGCGATTATAACGATGTTATTTCGAGTAGTTGTTTAGAAGAGTTAACGGCAAGTCGTGTTTACGGGATGTCTGAAAGTGACACTGAGCGCTTAATTAACTTCTATTGCCTTTACGATGGTTGGCAGCTTTATACTCAAGTCAATCCACAAGATGAAGAAGCTATTCGTCCTGCCACACATTACTTTAATGGTAAAGGATCGGTATTAGATTACATCCTGCTGTCACAGGAGTTCAATGCGAGTTATTTAGGCTCATTATTTGAAGTTAGCCATTATCACACTGAAGATAAGCATTTGGTCAATTCAAGCTTTGATATTGACGGCTACAGTACTGATCACGCTATTCCTATTGTGACCTTATCACTGCGATCCTAGTACCAACCTAGCTTTAGGTTAGCTGATAACTGCTTATAACCACACTTTGATAAAATAAGCACATAAAAAACGACTGATATATTCTTTTCGTAAAAGATATTTATCAGTCGTTTTTATTTAACGTTTTAGACGTTATTACGCTGTCGCTTTTGGTGCACGACTACGCTGTGGAGAGCGACGACGGCCATCTGATTTAGGCTTTTCATCGTTGAAACGACGACGAGGCTTATCACCATTTGATTGTGGTTTCGCATCTGTATTACGTGGCTTACGTGCAGGTCTTGCACCTTGCTCTGAACGCTTCTCGTTGTTTGCAGCATCAGTAGACTGACCCTGTGGACGACGAGAGGCTGGTTTACGCTTTGCGCCACCGTTATTATTGTTTGCGCTACGCTTTTCACCTGTCGCTGCACCTTCACGCGCAACAAACGTTTTCTGCTTTTTAGGCTTCTTCGGTTTAATCGGGCGTGTATCTAGCTTAGATTGTGGCAATGCGTTAGTCGGTTTAAAACCTTCAATAATTTCACGATCAAACACTTGCTGTGTTAAACGCTCAATTGCAGCAAGATCTTTTGCTTCTTCTGCCGACACTAATGAAATCGCTTCACCAACGCAACCTGCACGACCAGTACGACCAATACGGTGTACATAGTCTTCTGCTACGTGCGGTAAATCAAAGTTAACCACTTGTGGTAGTTGCTCAATATCTAAGCCACGAGCTGCAATATCTGTCGCAACGAGTACACGAATATCACCAGACTTAAAGTTAGCAAGTGCCTTAGTACGCGCACCTTGGCTCTTATTACCATGGATTGCGGCTGCAGAAATTCCACGACTTTCTAAATGGGTAGCAAGCTTATTAGCACCGTGCTTTGTTTTAGTGAAAACAAGCACTTGCTTCCAATTACGCTCATTAAGTAGCTTAGTTAATAAGTTAGGTTTTTTCTTTTGATCAACAGGGCAAATCCACTGTTTCACGGTACGTGCTGTTTGGTTACGCGGGTTAACATCAATCTCTACTGGATTATTCACTAATCCTTTTGCAAGCTCACGAATTTCATCAGAAAAGGTTGCTGAAAATAGTAAGTTTTGACGCTCTTTTGGTAGTAACGCTAAAATTTTACGGATATCGCGGATGAAACCCATATCTAACATACGGTCAGCTTCATCAAGAACCAAAATTTCAACATCACGGAATTTCACAGCATTTTGGCTATGAAGATCCATCAAACGCCCTGGTGTTGCCACCAATACGTCAGCACCTTTACGCATACGCAGCATTTGTGGGTTTACTTTAACGCCACCAAAAACAACTGCAGAGCTTAAACGTAAGTTTTTACCGTAAGTCGCAACACTCTCCCCTACTTGAGCCGCTAGCTCACGTGTTGGGGTTAATACGAGTGCACGTACATGATTTGAACGAGCAGGTCGACCATTCGCTAAACGTTCTAGCAAAGGTAAGGTAAAGCCTGCTGTTTTGCCTGTACCAGTTTGGGCCGCCGCCATTACATCTTTACCCGCAAGAATAGCTGGGATCGCTTGCTCTTGGATTGGTGATGGTTTTTCGTAGCCTTGCTTTGCAACAGCTTCAAGAATTGGGGCAGATAGGCCTAAAGAGGCAAAACTCATAGCATCTCTCTTTTATATAAAACGCCAATTTGGCGATAGTAGTGGCTAATTTAAGCCAGCTATTGAACAAACGTGCTGTTCAATGAGAATAAAACAGGGAAGGTAATGCTTACCTTCCCTGTTGAAAATTTACTGATATGTACGTAACTATGAAACCGTTGTTTCTGTACTCATAGTTTCAGTTTCTGATGGTGAAATAGTTTCTTCGGCAGACACTTGTTGTGCTGCTTCAGCGTCTAACTTGGCACGTTCCGCTTTAGAGATGTAACGAGGCTTATTACTTTTATGTAACTTAGCATTTGCCTTTTTCATTCTCTTTTTAAGCGTTTCGTTAATTTTCTTTTTTCTGTTCATAATCGCGCCAGCTGATATTTTCATCATTTTTAAACAAGGCGCTGATTGTAATGGTTCAGCGCTGAATAACAAGCTTTATCCATCAACAGGCCTCGAAAACCATCTCAATATCGGACAAATGGTTTCAAAATCTTAGCTATGCTAATCGTTAAAAGACATACAATAGGTGATAACAATGAAAAAACCACAAACAGTCACACTATTTTTGTTTGATGATTTTCAACTGCTTGATGCTTTTGGACCATTACAAATGTTTGGCTTGTTACCGGATATTTATCACACTCAAACAATCTCTGTTGATGGAAAAGCAATCTTAAGCCAACAACATATCTCTATTACAACGCAATTAAGTTTTAGCGATACGTTTAACTCTGATATTTTGCTCATTCCCGGTGGCAGTGGGATTAAATCCGTCATTGACGATCCCACTGTGTTGTTCTGGTTGAAACGCATTGCACCTAAACAAAAATTAATCTGCTCTGTTTGCACTGGCTCAGCATTATTAGCAAATGCGGGATTACTCAACTATTGCCAAGCAACGACAAATAAAAAACAATTTCATTGGGTTAAAGAACTTGGACACCATGTAGATTGGCAATCGTCAGCTCGATGGGTGCGAGACAGCAATATCTTTACTGCCTCAGGCTGTTCGTCAGGTTTAGATATGGCATTAGCAATTATTGCCTACCAATTTGGTGACAGTGTTGCACGAAAAGTCGCTGTTGATGCAGAGTATTTATGGCAAAACGATCCTGACGATGACCCTTTTGCTCCGCTACATATTGTTCAATAGTTTCTATTCCCACATTACATAGCTTTTTTCATTTACTGCTGATTCTAATAATGTAATCAAAGGCATAGCCCGTACTGATAAACAAATTTCAGGCTCAAATTCATCATCATCTAAGTCGGCATCAAGCGGATTTGGCTCGATTGCGGAGTCAGCAGTAATACCATTCTGCTTATTCTCTTGCTTAGCTTTATTAATATCATCTTTTAGGTTTTTTAACGCTTGTGCGATATCTTCTTCGCGAATAGCGCCAGGGACTGTTTCGCAGAACCCCATCATATGAATCAATTGCTGTGCGATATCACCAAACATTGTAATATCGTTACTTCCTTTACTATGAAATGTAATTAGCATAACTCACCTATCCTTTTCTTATTCATATAGCTATTAGACCATTATATTCTGTTAGGGTTTCTGATCGTAATGGCAATTTAATTTTTCACGGTCTTTTTTTCCAAGAAAGTAACCAATAAAGCCACCAGCTATAGCACCAAATAAATGGCTTTCAAAGCTCACCAAATAATTAAACGGGAAGACACCCCAAATCATCGAGCTAAAATAAACCAGCACTAAAAATGTAATAATTAATGACATGATACTTCTTAAGACTAAACCATAGATAAGCAAGTAGCCCCAAATGCCATAAATGATACCACTTAATCCGACATGATAACTGATGCGCCCAAACAACCAGACACTGATACTGCCGAATAACCAGCACAACAAAATGACATTAATTAACCGAGCAACACCATTAACCCCTACCCCAAGAGCCAGTAGTGTGAAAGAAGTAAGATTAAAAATTAAATGAGACCAACTGCCGTGGATAAAGGGATAAAACATAATATTGCTGAGATGACTAACATGGCGAGGTAATAAACCGTAGCTGTTTAATGCGCCATTGAAACTGTAATTGATAATAAAAGCAGCAAACGAAATCCCCCAAAAGAATAGAATGACAAAAAAAACATCTCGCCACTTCTTTTTAAAGTCAGACATAAAAAATACACCACGGATTAAAATACATAAATGTAACGTAACATTATCCCTACTATTATAGCTAACTATCTTATGTCTGATTGATAGGTTAAAAACAGAACATACTCCACACGCACACTTCAAGCATTAGACATTACATTTAAGAATAACCAACAACTAAAATTATCACAGAAGGATCATGGATGAAGTTTGTTATTTCTTTATGAAAAAATAAAAACAAGCAAAACAAATATAATAAAACTGCCGTTTACTTATTTAAGAATAACACCAATAAAACGGTTTGTTTTTCACAAATATAAAGCCCGCAACGCGTAGTTACGGGCAAACAGTGAATGATAGTTATTCTATGATGACGTTAATTTACCGCATGTACGCTCAATTCTGCATTAGTAAAACCTAATGAATTAAGTTCATCAGCATCAAAATTCGATGTTACCTCTACATTACCAGCACGCAGGGTCGTAACATTATCTTTTAATGATAGAGAGCTTTTGTCTATAGGCTGCGCTTTACCAATATCCATAGTGCCAGCATATTGAGACTCGGCAGAAAAATCACCGGATACAAAAGAATGGAAAGGACGCAAACTCATACCAAGAGCAGATTGAATATTGCCCAGTCCGATTTCATTAATCGCCCAAGTCCAATCCCACCATTGCACTTCATTTGGAATATATCGATGTTCCCATTGATAAGGAATGTTCGTGGGCTTATCACTGCCACGTCCAACGGTAAACGTATAACTCATGTTTGGGCGATTTTCTGGATGTGTATTCCACGCATTACCTCCCCAGCGAAGAAATCCATTGAAATTGACGTCGTAACTTACATCTGCGTTAAATTGGTAAGGGTAAGCAATGGATGAGAGATATAAATCGACGCGAACTGGTATGATTGAGTGAGGTGGCACCGTTGGTTGTGCTTCTAACGAAACTTGCTCACTGGTTGATTCGCCTTTGGATTGTGAAAAGCTTTTATTTGCCTCAATGCTAATATTCAGCCTTGTCGTTCCGACGAGTGGCCAATTGAAAGCATCTTCAGTTGTTACTCTTGCAGAAAACCCGTAATTATCAGTCTTTGACCACGTTGTTGACTCATCCAACTTTAAGCTAACGGAAATTTTCTGATCTTGATCACTGTCGTTTCTCGCTAACGCGGTAATGGTTTTTACTAGTTTTTTGTCTGATTCAGTAACATCGCCATGCCAGAAACTGTCATCATCTAAACGATAGGCAAAATTATTTACTGTGATTTTAGTCTTTTCATCACACCTGTAACCTGTACACTTTCCAATATCATTTCCTTGGATAACCCAGTCATCACCGATATGTTGAATGTTCATATCTTCACCAGCGTATTGAGCATGGTTGCCACCAACCCATGCATAACCCAGATAATCAGCAAGTCGGCTTAAAGGACGAATAAAATTATCTTGGTCATGTAATAATGCATATTGAACATCGATTTCATCCCCTTCAGGTAACTCAATATCAGTATACTTAGGGATTTCTGTATGGTTTTCATCAGGATAACAAAAAGTGTTGGGAGGGCTAGTTCCTGCTGGTTGTTGTTTTATCAAACCTTTGTAACCCGGCCCCATAACGACCCATAATCCTTTTAGCGAGACGATTTGCCAGTCATCCATAAAAGGAAGAAGATATTTTACATGCTCCCCTGCTTCATAATGGTCAAGAGGGTGGTAGCCTGCTCGACAAACATTTGAACCTAAGTGATCCAATACAATTTGATCAGGGTAGACCTTCTGCGCATATACACTACTTGTTAAGGTTGGAAGGATAGTAACTAACAATATACTTATGTAGATACTTCGCATGATCAATCCTCATATATTAATTTTGATGAGATACTCAAAGTAGAGCTATATAAGCTTTTCATATTAATAAATTTAGTAACAATGAAATTAATTGAAATTTTATACCTATAATTATCAGTAGGTTATAAGTGGAATTAAAAGTCATAAATCAGTTTTTATATAAAGCTTATAACTAATAAAATGAATTATGATTAAAGTGACTTTTTAAGATTTAATTCCAAAATTTTGTAATTAGGATAATCGTTTAATAAGCCAACCCTTGGTTTATTTATCAACGCGTTCATTTCAAGTGCTGTATTAATGCTATGACCTTTATTGACTGTTACGAGTAGCGTGGATATTAAAATGACAAATAAAAAAAATGAACAGACTAAAGGCCGATATCCCTTTCCATGATTGCTTCGCCGTGTAAAGTCAGTTGCAAACTCCTTATTTTTTTCACCTTTCTCTATCGGTATTTTAGCATTAAGCACTTCATCAAATAACACACCTTCAATTAAACGGTATCCAACTTTAGGTACTGTCACTATTGGTGATTCCTTAATACCTAGCTTTATCAGTGAGAGTCTAATTTTGCTGATACTTTTTGCTAATGATGTTTCGCCAATACATTCACTGCCCCAGGCAAACTGAATAATATCTTTCTTTGAGACTACATTAGGAGAGTGTTTAAGCAAGAGATAAAGAATCTGTGAATCTCGATATCCAATTTTTAATATTTTCTTACGATTAGAAAGCGTATTTTGTATAGGATTATATAATATCATGTGACTCCCCCGTAACTAAATCAATAAAGAGAAGATAGATGTATTTTTTATAATTATCATATATAGATATAGTTGAGTGTGATCAAGCTTAAACTTTATCTATCTCATTAATTTAAAGAAAACAAAGACATTAATAGAAAACCAGCATTTATATATTTGTAAGGGAAGATTAATAATTAGATATAATTATTAATAAAGATGAACAGCAATGGGCAGTTGAAATAATTAATGTTGCTTCATAATATATAGCCTTTAGATAAAATAAAGCGTCTAAGTGCTACCCGTTATTTAATAAAAAATAACAACATAGTGCTCTTCCATTTATTTCTCATCGAGTCATCTCTTTAATTAGCTGTAGATTCTACAGCTAATTTTTAACGTTTTCCTAATACCTGAAAAATACACCATAGATGCTTTCACAGCCCTAAAGCACATCATTCAGACTTAATAACCAAAAGCAGTCGCGACCTGTAACCAACTCTGTTGTGTTTGCTGATCGTGTTCGACTGAAGGTAAAAACTCAAGAACATGAATTATTGATGCATTTCCGCCAGAATGACAATCCGTACGCAGTTGGTTTAATTCTGCAGTAAACAGCGGCATATTATTTTGTTTATCCACACACCAATTGTCTACAACTTTACCACTGTGCTGTAAGCAATAGCTTGATACTAGGCGTCGGAATTGTTGTTGATGATTATCTTCAGAATCACAAACGGTATTTTCGTAATTCGCATAGCCCAGTACAGGATGATAAACCGTAATCCCCTGCTGCTGTGTTTGTGATAATTCATAATTATCAACCGTCTCAATAAAACTTGTTGTTGACTCTAATGGTTTTGAAACGATTTCAGCTTGTATCATCAATGGACTTAATAAAAATACACCGTACAGCACGCTTAATATCAAACTCTTCATACACACCGACCTATCGCTTATTGGTATACACAGTTTCAATCAATAACTACCATATCACTGTATATTGTTATAGCAGATATATTTATAAGCATATAAATTTAATGATATTTTTCATTTTTAGATAGCGAAAATATTGTCAACAAATCTGTACATTACAAAAGCCGCTATAATTACAATATTCATTTTAGATATATTTCTTACTATTAAGACAATTAATCCACACTCAATAAGATACAGTATTCATATGTAGCTATCACATATATTTGTTTGGAGTCGATATATGGAAGATAAAACACTTATTGCGGATACTCATGGCATCCTTGAAGCTTTCATTGAAAATGGATTACATCGTAGATACCCTATTTATTGCCAATTTCCTCATTGCGAGAGCTTGATAGAAAAGCACCAATACGATGAAAGCTATGATATTGAATTTAATGATGGTTATCGACATTATAATGAGAAATGATTTTAATTCAGTATGTTATGAATCAAGATTTGCTATAAAAAAGACATAAAAAAACCGATGCTTATAAACATCGGTTTTTATTAATATACATGTTGTTACGCTTGGCGGCGCTTTTGTACATCTGATGCTAATTGTCGAAGTACTTTTTCAGTATCTTCCCAACCAATGCAGGCATCTGTAATGCTTTGACCGTAAGTCGGTTCAACACCTTCAACAATATCCTGACGACCTTCAACAAGGTGACTTTCAATCATCACACCAAAGATAGATTTGTTACCACTCGCAATTTGCTCACCAACATCTTGTGATACTAGTGGCTGACGATCAAATTTTTTCAAGCTATTTGCATGGCTAAAATCGATCATCACTTTAGAACGGTGACCAGCACCTTCAAGTTGATCTGTCACTGCTTTAACGTGCTCTGCGCTATAATTTGGCTCTTTACCACCACGAAGGATAATATGGCAATCTTCATTACCTGCCGTTGATACAATCGCAGAATGGCCGTATTTAGTCACCGATAAAAAGTGGTGAGGCGCACTTGCCGAACCTACAGCGTCTGTTGCAATTTTAATATTGCCATCTGTACCGTTTTTAAAGCCTACTGGACATGACAAACCTGATGCAAGTTCACGGTGAACCTGAGATTCAGTAGTACGTGCACCAATTGCGCCCCAACTGATCAAATCTCCCATGTATTGAGGTGTGATCATGTCAAGGAATTCGCCTGCCGTTGGTAGGCCTGATTCAGTTAAATCAAGAAGTAGTTTACGACCAATACGTAAACCATCATTTAGTTGGAAACTGTTATCCATGTAAGGGTCATTGATCAACCCTTTCCAACCCACTGTTGTACGTGGCTTTTCAAAATAAACACGCATAACAATTTCTAAATCAGCGTTAAGCTCATCGCGTAGTGTTTTTAGCTTTTTACCGTACTCTACTGCCGCATCAGTATCATGTATAGAACAAGGTCCAACAATGACAAGAAGACGGTCATCTTCATCATTTAAGATATTATGAATGGCATTTCGAGCTTGATATACTGTTTCTGAAGCTGTTTCTGAAGCAGAAAATTTTTCCAGTATTGCAACTGGTGGTAATAGTTCTTTGATCTCGCTAATGCGGACATCATCTGTTTTATGCATGCTTATACTTCCCGTATCGCTACACTACGTCTATGTCGGTCAATCGATGTAGTGTACTTATCTCCAAATAGTCGTTTCTTAACTTATCGCCTTAACCCTTTTTGTGCAATGGATTATTGACAGTTAAGTCGACATTTTTTAACTCAGCAACAACTTAGATGTATCCAACCTACCCAATAAAATTTAACAAAACATTCAATATGCCACTTAACACACATTAAAGATCATATATGGTATATTCCTAGATTATTGAGGAATTACAACAGAACACTTTATGCCCACTCAGACATGGGATATTGATCTAAATTATCAGTTGTTCCGTTAGTAATTCATTGCTATATAATATTGAAATATAGTGTTAATTTTAATTTACGATGGCGTAACATAAAACCATTACTATTTACCGCTTACATTGCAAACAACAATTTTATTAGTCGAGGTACGTCTTGTTAGCTAAAGACGAGATAATTACATTTAAAGAAGTAAACAAGTGGTATGGCGATTTTCATGCGCTAAAATCGATCAATTTGAGCATTCATAAAGGTGAACGATTAGTTATCTGTGGCCCATCTGGATCAGGTAAGTCGACTCTTATTCGTTGTATAAATGGACTGGAGCAATATGACTCGGGGCAAATTACAGTAAATAGTCACTTGTTAGATTCAAAGAATTTAAAAGCTGTTCGTGGCAAAGTTGGTATGGTTTTCCAACATTTTAATCTTTTTCCTCATATGACAGTTTTAGATAATTTAACACTTGCTCCTCGTCGAGCATTAGGGATGTCAAAGGCTGAGGCCGAAACGCTAGCAATTCAATACCTAGAGCGTGTCCATATTGCTCACCAAGCCAATAAGTTCCCTGGGCAACTATCCGGCGGACAACAACAACGTGTTGCTATTGCTCGCTCCCTTTGCATGAAACCCGATATTCTTTTGTTTGATGAACCCACTTCTGCATTAGATCCTGAAATGATTCATGAAGTATTAGATGTAATGAAGGAATTAGCAGATGAAGGTATTACAATGGTATGCGTGACCCATGAAATGGGGTTTGCTCGCAAAGTAGCAGATCGTGTGGTTTTTATGGATGAGGGTGAAATCGTCGAAATTGCTCCTCCTGCACTTTTATTTGACCAACCACAAAATGCAAGAACCCAGTCTTTTCTTAGAAAAATTCTAAGTTACTGAGGTAAAAATGATAACTAAACCTCAGTCAACATCGGCTATCGTCAAAATACTTAAACCTGTTGTCAGTGGGTTATTGCAGATTACTGTTATTGTATTGGCCATTGTATGGTTACTAAATAGCGGTGCTGATGCGATGAATTATAATTGGCAATGGTACCGTGTTCCTCAGTATCTATTTTTTAAAGAAGACGGTGAGTGGTTTTCTGCCGAGCTTATTGATGGTTTACTCATCACCATCAAAATATCAGCCATTAGCCTTATCTTTACAATTATTTTTGGCTTAGTAACCGCGCTTTTACGTTTATCTCAATCTATTGTTGGTCGCGCTCTTGCACGTGGATATATTGAAGTTATTCGTAATACCCCACTACTTGTCCAAATTTATCTGCTGTATTTTGTATTTGGTCCGGTATTAGGATTAGAGCGATTTACTACAGCCGTATTAGCACTTTCATTATTTCAAGGAGCCTATACCGCAGAGATATTTCGTTCAGGTCTAATGAACATTCCTAAAGGGCAATTTGAAGCGGCTGAAAGTCTTGGGTTAAGTAAAGTTGATAGCTATCGATATATAATCTTACCTCAAATGTTACGTCGTATCTTACCAGCGCTAACAAACGAAGCTGTCTCGTTAGTAAAAAATTCCTCTATTGTCAGTATCATGGCTATATTTGATTTAACGACACAAGGACGCGATATAGTCGCTGATACAGCGATGCCCTTTGAAATCTGGTTCACAATCGCAGCAATGTACTTATGCATAACGTTGCTTTTATCAGCGTTTGCAACATTGTTAGAACACAAACTTGCGACACCTACTCATTAATTGATCATTTTTAACGATATGGAGACGGAAAAATGAAACGTTTTTTTGCGGTACTGATCACCGCATTAACCCTTTTACTGAGTGCTAGCCATGCATTAGCGGCAGAAAAAAGCACATTAGAACAAATTAAAGAGCGCGGTACATTACGTGTTGGTTTATCAACATTCGTGCCTTGGGCAATGCGTGATAAGCAAGGAGAACTGATTGGTTTTGAAGTTGATGTTGCTAAGCAACTCGCTAAAGATGCCGGTGTAAAAGTTGAATTTATTCCTACTGCATGGGACGGGATTATTCCTGCACTTCTAGCGGGCAAATTTGATGTGATCATTGGCGGTATGTCAATAACACCACAACGTAACTTGAGTGTTCTTTTCACAACTCCTTATTCTCACTCAGGTGTACAACTTGCTGCAAGTAAAGAGCTAGCAGGAGATAAGCTCTCCATTGCTGATTATAATAAGCGTAGTGTGACTTTAGCTGTACGTCGTGGTGCAGTAACAGTTCAAACAGCAAAGAAATACTTTCCTAAAGCGAAACTTCGTCAATTTGACGATGAATCACAAGCATTCCAAGAAGTCTTAAACGGCAATGCGCAAGCGGTATTGGCATCAACGCCAAAACCAGAACAAATGACATTACAATACAAAGATAAGCTATTTCTACCTTTTAAAGAGCGTTTAAGCCAGGGTTCTGAAGGTTTCGCCATTCGACAAGGTGACTTCAACCTACTGAACTTCTTTAATAACTGGATCTTACTTCGCACACAGGATGGCTGGTTAAAAGAGCGTTATGACTATTGGTTTACAACTGTCGATTGGCAGAATCAGGTGAAAGAAGGTCAATAAATTAATGTCTTCCTGCTCAACTACAAAGGAAGCCACATCGCAGCCGAATAAACGTTCGGCTGCTAGCTTTACTTTGCCTCAACTTAAACTTTTAGATTACATCTTACTTTTAGTAGTGGGATGTTTTCTTGGCTGGCTATATTACCGCTCATCAATTGGTATTCATTATCATTGGCAGTGGCAAAAAGCCTTTGATTTAGTTTTTTCATCTAGTCAAAACAATGAGATACCCTATTTTTTTCAAGGCGTAGTCAGCACTATTCGTATAAGCTTATGGGGAATGTTATTTGCCGCTATTTTTGGCTTGCTATTAGCACTCGCTCGCCGCTCTTCACTTCTTTTTTTACGACTACCCGCCAATGCATATATTCAATTAGTACGTAACATACCGCCTTTAGTCTTTGTTTTTATCTTTTACTTTTTTATTTCAAGCCAACTGGTGCCACTACTTGGCTTGAATGATTTGTTTCGTTTTTACAATGGACAAGAGAACGCCTTCCAGTCTTTTCTTTTTGGTAGTAGCCAATTATGGGAAAACTTATTTTCGGGAATTTTATGTGTCGGCCTGATTGCTGCCGCTTATATCGCTGAAGTCATTCGTGCTGGTCTCGATTCAATCGATAACGGACAATGGGAAGCTGCAGATTCGCTAGGCCTATATAAATTTGATCGTTTTCGCTTTGTTATTTTCCCCCAAGCCATTGCAGGGATCGTACCAGCACTTGCAGGTCAATTTATCTCAATTGTGAAAGATTCATCAATTATCTCATTGATCTCGATACAAGAAATAACCTTCGTCGGCAGTGAAATGGCAAATTCATCGGGGTTAATCTTTGAAATTTGGTTACTCGTTGGCGCTGTTTACTTAGTTTTATGCCTATCTTTATCTCTTTTATTCAGCAAATTAGAGAAACGTAGTTTACGTCATCTGCAGCGTTAGTTATGAAAATAAGCCCTGAGTACATATTGATTGAATATATCGTTGTATTCAGGCTTATTTTACTTAAAACTTAATCTACTAAATTAATTTAATACTAACGTTTACTTGTATATAACTCTAATTTGCTTCTGCTTTCTGAATATACAATGCAAATCTTAATCTATATTTCATGGGATATTACAGAGAAAAAATCGCTACCATGCTTTATAAAAAATTAATTAAAAACAAAAAGATAATAATAAATACAATCTTCTAACTATATTTTCTTATGAAATAAAAGCATATTTTTAAGATGTAGTTCTGTTTAGCGTTCCTATAATGATTTATATATCAAAAGTAAAACACCGTACGCTATTATTATTACTAAATAGTAATAATCATTTGTGTAAATATCACTTGGCGAAACCTCTTCTTTGACACTAAAATGCGCATCTCTTATTTAATGGTAGATAATCGTTATGTTTAAACTATTGACATCTATGCCCCCTTTTTTAGCTTTATCTATTGCCATTGTGTTTGAAGTGATCGCAACGTCTTTCATTCCAAAAGCCGAGCAATTTACTAAATTTATACCAAGTGCAGTTGTGCTTGTCGGTTATGCTGTCGCTTTTTTTCTGTTATCTGTCACCGTTAAAACTATGCCTGTTGGCATTGTGTATGCGATTTGGAGTGGCGCTGGGATTGTACTTGTCGCAACGATTAGCTTTTTTCTTTACGGACAACGCTTAGATTTACCCGCAATTGTAGGTATTGGTTTTATTATTGTTGGTGTTTTAATTGTTAACCTGTTGTCGAAAACTGTTGGCCATTAATAAATAACTTCAATAAAAAAGGCAGTAATCATCGCGTAGATTACTGCCTTTTTACTTTTACTTATCCACTTTATCGAATCATGCAGTGTATGTACGTAGCCTCGCCATATGGTATACATTGGCATACTCGCCATTACGAAACGCAAAGTTTTTCGCCTCGCCTTCAATTTCAAAACCATGTTTTTGATAAAGCTTCATTGCAGCAATGTTGTCTGTATAGACTTCTAACTCGATACGTTGAACATTGAGCCATTTATCTGCCAACATCAATGCAGACTGTATCAATTGCCCACCAACACCTCTACCTTGAAATGTCTCTTTAACCCCCATACCAAAGCTAGCTACGTGCCTGCGTCTTGGGTTATCACAAACCGACAGTCCAAGTTGCCCGACAATTTCTCCCTCATATTCCGCTACCAAGCTATAACAGCCTTGAGGTAAGTTTGACAATCGAGACGTCCAACGATCGAGTGAAGGAAATGGGAGTTGAAGTGTACCGCCATAGGCAATTTCAGATTCATAAATAGCTTTAACACCCATAATATCTTTATCTTCGCTATGTCGAATAATGATATTTTCCATTAGTACACTCCTTTTTGTTCAATTAAATTACCACGCGATACGTGTGCCGTCGTAGTTTATAAACTCCCCTGAATGGTTTACTGAAGTGTCTTCAATAACTTCAAATAATCCTCTGGTTGAAGTTTCTATATCAATAAGTGCATTAGGGCCGCCCATCTCTGTTTGCACCCAACCAGGATGTAAAGCAATAACCGTAAACCCCTCGTCACGAAGATCATTGCTTAAACTTTTTACTACAGAATTAAGTGCCGCTTTTGATGAACGATAAATATAACCGCCACCTGAAGTATTCTCTTCCATGCTGCCAACTTTTGAAGATATGCAGGCTATTTTTTTTGTCGTCCCATTTTTGAGTAATGGGTACAAGCTTTCTATTAACTTTAAGGGTGCAATCGTATTTATTTCAAAAACACGACGCCACTCTTCCGCATCAGTCTGACCAAAGCCGTAGCCTTTTGGACCATAATAACCGGCATTATTTATCACAAGATCGAGACTTGGTAATTGCGTAGCTAACTGATCAAGCTGCTCGTAATTAGTTACGTCTAATGAATGAATAATGAGATCTGCATTATGGCTAGCAAGATCTTGCAGATCTACCGCTGTTTCTAATGATCTCGAAGTTGCGTGAACCAACCAGCCTTGCGATAAATACTGCTTCACTAGCCCTAGTCCAATCCCCCGATTAGCTCCTGTTATCAATACGCTTTTTTTCATCATTCATCCCCTAACCATCAATAAAATTTAATATTCCTTATTAATTCAATATACCGATTGAATATGTACAAACAACCTTAAAAGCCGACAAAAGCAAAAAACACCTTATTGATAATAATTATCAATTGCATTTAAGGGTTGCGTTTGTTATAACTTTGAAAAATTTAAATTACTTTCTTTATAGGGATAAAAAGGATGAACTTTCATCAAATGCGACGATTACGATATGTGACAAATACTGTACTGCTATCTGTTGGACTGTTTATGAGTACAGTCAGCCATGCTAATGATAAGTTTAAAGTAATTACAACATTCACAATCATTGCTGACATGGCAAAAAATGTCGCAGGTGACGCCGCTATTGTTGAATCCATTACTAAACCCAATGCGGAAATTCATAATTATCAAGTAACACCTGGCGATCTTAAACGGGCACAAGGTGCTGATTTAATTCTTTATAACGGTTTAAATTTAGAATTGTGGTTTAATAAATTTTTTCAAAATCTCCACAATATTCCATCTGTAACGGTAACTGAAAATATCACGCCACTAAGTATTACTCAGGGGCCTTATAACGGTAAACCTAACCCTCATGCTTGGATGTCACCTGAGAACGGTATTATCTATGTTGAAAATATTCGCCAAGCACTTGTTAAGTATGACCCTAAAAATGCGGATATTTATAATAAAAACGCTCAACAATATACTCAAGAAATTCAGCGAACAATTACACCTATTCGCAATCAGATTAATACCATACCTGTAGATAAACGTTGGCTTGTTACGAGTGAAGGCGCTTTTAGTTATCTTGCTCGTGATTTTGGACTAAAAGAACTGTATTTATGGCCAATTAATGCTGATGCCCAAGGGACACCTCAACAAGTTCGTCAACTGATAGATGCTGTTCGCCAACATCAAATTCATGCGGTTTTCAGTGAAAGTACCGTTTCAGCAAAACCGGCTCAACAAGTAGCACGAGAAACAGGAGCTAACTATGCAGGCGTGCTTTATGTTGATTCCTTGAGTGCTAAAAACGGCCCTGTTCCTACCTATTTAGAGCTAATTAAAGTGACCTCTCAAACCATCGCTAAAGGGCTGAGTTTATAATGATAGGGTTAGATATAAACAATATTACGGTTACATACCGTAACGGACATACCGCTCTTCACAATGCCACATTTAGCGTTCCTCAAGGTTCCATTGCTGCGCTGGTCGGTATGAATGGCAGCGGAAAGTCAACGCTTTTTAAAGCCATTATGGGATTTGTATCCACCAGCCAAGGTAGTGTGACAATCCTTAATAAGACAGTAAAAAAAGCCCTAAAAAGCAATGTAGTTGCCTATGTTCCACAAAGTGAAGATATAGACTGGAACTTCCCTGTTCTGGTTGAAGATGTCGTCATGATGGGGCGTTATGGTTATATGAATATGTTACGTATCCCCAAAAAAATAGATCATGAAAAAGTGAATATCGCTCTCGAGCGGGTCAATATGACTGACTTTCGTAAACGTCAAATCGGAGAACTTTCTGGGGGGCAACGTAAACGGGTATTTCTTGCTCGTGCACTCGCGCAAGAAAGTCAGGTGATATTACTCGATGAACCCTTTACAGGCGTTGATGTTCAAACTGAAGATCAAATTATGGCATTGTTACGCGAACTTCGTAATGAAGGCAAAGTCATGCTTGTCTCCACCCATAATCTTGGCAGTATTCCTGACTTTTGTGACCGTACAATTTTAATTAACAAAACCATTTTGGCGTCAGGAGAAACAACCGAGATTTTCACGCCAGAAAATTTAAAACTCGCATTCGGTGGTGTATTACGACACTTCATTTTATCAGGGAAAGATCTTCACGAAGACGACGATAGCCGTAAATTATCGGTTATTTCCGATCATGAGCGTCCTGTTGTTATGTATGGTGAGAACGGTGAACAGCAATCTCGCTCCCTTTCCCGTCAAAAATAAAAGGAGTGATAATCGTGGACCAATTACTTGAGCCGTTTTTATATAGCTATATGATCAACGCCATGTGGGTTAGTGCGTTAATAGGTGGCGTTTGTGCTTTTCTTTCCTGTTATTTAATGCTGAAGGGCTGGTCACTTATTGGTGATGCACTATCACATTCTATCGTACCCGGTGTTGCCGGCGCTTATATGATAGGGCTCCCCTTTTCTTTTGGTGCCTTTTTTTCTGGCGGTTTAGCGGCTGCTGGTATGTTATTTTTAAGCCAGCGTAGTAAATTAAAAGAAGACGCTGTTATTGGCTTAATTTTTACTGCTTTCTTCGGGCTCGGTTTATTTCTTGTCTCGCTCTATCCTAGTGCGGTTAATATTCAAACTATTGTAATGGGAAATATTCTCGCAATAACCCCAGTAGATACATTACAAATCGTCATCATTGGCTGCCTTTCTCTTTTAGTTTTATGTGTAAAGTGGCGTGATTTCATGGTTGTTTTCTTTGATGAAAACCATGCTAAAACCATTGGGTTATCACCAACATTTTTAAAAATTGTATTTTTTAGTATTTTAAGTGCCTCAACCGTTGCCGCATTGCAAACTGTAGGCGCCTTTTTAGTTATTGCTATGGTTGTAATACCTGGTGCAACTGCTTATTTACTGTCTGACCGTTTCTCAATGGTCATTATCTACAGTGTATTTATTGGTGTGTTCAGCGCTTTTCTTGGTGCATACCTTAGCTATTTTATCAATGGCGCAACAGGCGGGATCATCGTGTTATTACAAACTGTTTTCTTTGGTTTAGCTTTTATATTTGCTCCTAAATATGGTCGATTAGCAACTTATAGAAAAACAAAGCAAGCGTTAAAAAAAGCACAACGTTTTAAGCAAACGAAAGGAGTTCAACATGGCTAATCTAATAGAGACATTGTTATCGCCTTTTGAATTTATTTTTATGCAGCAAGCTTTTCTGATTGTTTTTTTTATCGCGATACCAACCGCATTACTATCTTGTTTTTTAATTCTCAAAGGTTGGTCTTTAATGGGTGATGCCATTTCCCATGCTGTTTTACCGGGGATTGTTATTGCTTATGTGTTATCAATTCCATTTACGATTGGTGCTTTTATCGCAGGTATGTTTTGTGCGTTAACCACAGGGTATTTAAAAGAAAATAGCAGAATTAAAGAAGATACAATTATGGGTGTTGTATTTTCAGCAATGTTCGCGCTCGGTATTGTGATGATGACGAAAATTCATACTAATATTCACTTAGATCACATTCTGTTTGGTGATCCTCTTGGGGCTAGTTGGCGTGATATTACAGAAGCAGGCGCAATTGCACTCATTGTTGGAGCTCTGTGTATTGTTAAAGGTAAAGATTTACTTTTACTTATTTTCGATCATCAACATGCACAAGCCATTGGACTTCCCACCAAAGTATTACATTACGGATTGCTTGCGCTACTCTCGTTCGCAATTGTTACCGCACTTAAAGCCGTTGGCATGATATTAGTGATTTCAATGCTGATTGCGCCTGGAGCAACAGCCTTTATGCTCACCCGCCGTTTTCAAAGCATGATGATAATATCGGTATTCATTTCTATCATAAATTGCTTCTTAGGCGTTTATCTTAGCTTCTTTATCGATAGTGCTCCCGCACCAACAATCATATTATTACTGACAATAAACTTTATTGTAGTGTTTACTTATCACACAATAAAACAGCGAGCTATTGTAAAAAACACGTCCGTAAGTGCAATATAAACAAAGTTACGCTTACTATATTCCATTATGGCTATCAAATCCGATAGCCATTATTCCCAAGAGATCTCAGAATCATTTCACCGTTCAGTGTCGTTTTTTCTAATTAAATTATTAGCTACATTACATTTGTTTCGCGCGAATAATTTGTTGTTGGTGTAAAGCTGAAATAGGTAAACGTTTAAAAGGGCTTACATTACTTCCCCCTGTATTTCCTTCAGGCACAAGACCCACAGCAGTTTTAGTTAATGCGCCAAAGACTCTTAATAACTGCCCTCTTAGCTCTTGGCTATCACCATTACGTCGTGCCCAATACAGCATATGACAATGGATTCTAGTATGCCAGTAAGTAGAATGTTGTCCCAAAACGTGAGCGTTTTCTAAATGGCTGAACTCTAATACTACATCTTTATTACGTCTCGCTTTCCGAGCTAAAGATAATTCTTTTATTACGGCATAAGAGATATTTTGTGAAAATCTATTGAGCATAACTCTTTCCATGATGATGCTTGATATCTATCTCTAACATTAGAGCACACTAATAAATGCACCAGTGTTTACCACTTCCCTCTAGATAACGATCACTTTTTACTTTATAGCATTTACATATTTCACCCATAAAGACTGATTGTTGTGCTGATTGTCTCTCCGATTTAAAACTTCGAAGAGGGAATTCATATTTTTCCGCTGTGCTTTTATAGCCGCTTCCCTCTTTCACCTGCTAAAATCACCGCACTATAAAAACAAACTACTGAGCAATGTATGCAAGGAACATTAAGTAAAATGAAGTCAACGTTAAATGACGTTGTTGACTACCATCTCCCTATCGGTGATCAACAATTGCATTTAAATCCTTTGATTGGTAAGTCACTTAAATTGACTCATACAGGCAATATTTTTTGCCAGTCGTGTGGCAAAAAAACCAAGAAAAGTTACTCTCAAGGTCATTGCTTCCCTTGTATGAAAAAATTAGCGTCATGCGATATGTGCATTATGAAACCTGAAACTTGTCACTACGACAAAGGTACATGCCGTGAGCCACAATGGGGTGAAGAAAATTGCATGGTGCCGCACTATGTTTACCTATCAAATACTTCGGGTTTAAAAGTGGGTATTACTCGACATACCCAACTACCGACACGATGGATTGATCAAGGTGCAACACAGGCACTTGCTGTACTAAAAGTAAAAACACGTCAAATTTCAGGTTTAGTGGAAGTGGCTATTGCAGAGCTTGTCGCTGATAAAACCAACTGGCGTGCAATGCTCAAAGGTGATAATGCTGAGATAGATTTAACAGAAAAAGCCTCGGTTTTATTACCAGAAGTAAAAGCTCGTCTTGCAGAAATCACTGCAGAATATGGTGAAGATGCGATTGAATATCTTGATAACGATATTGTTGATATTCATTTTCCTGTTGATGCCTTCCCAACCAAGATTAGCTCACACAACTTTGATAAAGAGCCTGTGGTTGAAGGTATTTTGCAAGGAATTAAAGGTCAATATCTGATCTTTGATACTGGCGTGATCAACATTCGTAAATTCACCAGCTACGAAGTAATTGCAGAAGCATAAAATATATTTAAGTACTCTCTATCAGAATCAATAGAGAATAAGAACGATAAAAGCGAAGCAACTGTATTCGACTAACCGAATCATACTTCGCTTTTATTTCTTTGCTCGTCCTTGAATATAATCATATTTTCTATTTTGTATCGCGAGATCACGTAAAAAGTTCTCACCTAATACAATACCGTTACCACCATTGATCAGCACATATTCAATTTCTTCATTAATATCGCCAAGTTTGGTTCTTAACTTTACAACAGGTAAGGGTTTATCGCTTTTTTCTGGTACTTTAACTTTTTCAAGAATGGCAAATTTATATTCTTTATCAAGAAGTTTAAACTTAACCCAATCTTTTCCATCACGTTCAAATTCAACTAAATCACTTACACCGATGCGTGAATTTGTTGATACAGGATCAATATAAGCTGCAAAATATTCTGTTGATGAAGGCAGTAAGATCCACTCATGTCGCCCTAAAATAAACAACCCATCTTGAGTTTCTTTCTTTACTGATGAATTTGCTGATTTTGTACTGTTATGTGCAAGGATTAAATCGCTTGAAGCATTAAACTGAGTATCACTGGCATGAGGAAGAGAAAGATCAGAAGACTGACTCAAAGGATCTGGGAAAAAAGAAACACGAAACTTGGATGAAGTAACATGATTATCAGCAAAAGATTGATGACTGACTACCAGTAAAAAAAAAGCAGATATTCGACTTACTTTATTCATCATAAGTTAACCTTTTCGTTATTCTTTTATACCCATACCTTACAAAACATAATACTTACAAGGGGAAATAGGCAACTATTTCCCTCAAACTCATTGCATACTCATGGCTGCTTCAAACTTATTAAACTTATTTGCTAACCAGTTTTCATCATACCAACCCATATTTCGACTGTGTTTCGCATCATCCCACAAACTAAAGAAATAACGTCGTGCTTCAAAGCCATCATCTAACTGACGTTTTTCAATATAGCGTTCGGCGATATGCGTATCACCACGTACATCAAATAAATGGATCACATCGAGTTCACGGTGTTTGAAGCCGCTATCACAAGGATCAAGCAACCCTGCAACTTTAAACGTATTAGGATCAAATAATACATTCGCTAAATGACAATCATCGTGAACGAAAGAAGACGCTTCATGAGCAATAGGTGCTAGTATTTCTCTACGACGTTCCCATAATTCAGTATATTGATCTTTGATCTTTGAACTAAATGGCGATGCTGAACAAGAAAGGTATTTGTATACATCTTTCATCCAGTCATCGAACGCGTTATTAAAATCACCATCAAAGCTTCCATTAGTTAATTCAAAGCCTTGTGGATGATTATGCTCATGTAATGCGAGTAAAATATCAGTGTAATCTTCACGGAATGTCTCTATAGCGAATTTATTATTGGGTAATTCATTCGCAGGTCGACCTTCGAGCCAATCTAGCACGATATAGTCATACCCTTCTTCACGACCAAATAAATAGATCTGCGGTACAGGACAACTCACAATAGAGCGTAACTTCTGTAAACACGCAACTTCTTTACTTATTCGGCCCACTTCTCGTGAAAACTTAACAACAATCTTTGCCTTCCCTGTGGCAAGAAATACAACCCAACCATAAAAGGTTTCCTGAATATCACATACAACAGCTTTTTGTCGGAACATTGCGAAAAACGATTTTTCAGCAATATTTTTTAGCTGGGCTCTATTCATATTTTGTACCTTGGATGTTATCTAGCAACTGTAACCAATAAATACCAAATAAGCATAACCATCTGGTTTTATTGGTTTTTTAATCTTTATTATGGGTTAAGAATGCAACATAACAGCCAATATGACCAGTCGATACAGTAAATAAAACTTAAAATGTTTTACTTTTGGTTACATTTGATTTTTTACAGAGCTTTACCTCCGTACACTAGCTAAAAATTAGCGAATAAAACTCTTTTTTAGCAATAAATAAAAAGTGTGCTCTAATTCACCAAATATAAGCAAAATAAAAAACGATACACAAAGGAATGTGATATATATTTCATTATTCCAAATAAGACTAATGCGAAATACTATCAATTAATAATAACGTAATTCGTTTACCTTAAATGTCATGATACATAATTTCTTGTGGCCCAAATAAACCTCCCAGATAACGTTCACCTGTAAAAGCGAAACCAGCCGTTTCATAACAACGCCTTGCCACTGTATTTTTACAATTTATTGTTAAATAAACCCTTTGATAGTTTGAGTAGTACTTCGCTAAATAAGTAAATAACGCCATTAATGCTTGTTTACCAATACCCTTACCTTGTAATTTTTGGTCTATAACAAAGGTTCGCAAACCAACACAATTTTCAGAGCAAAAATCCACATCACGAAAGTAAGCAATATCTATTTTAAAAAAGCCTACAACATGGCTACCTTGCTTAATGACATGAAGATGCATTGTTGCAGATTCACTTTCTAAAAAATCTTCTGCTGTAGCGGCAAATAGGATTTGATCCTCAAATAAAGACACCGCTTTCACACCCTCTTGATCCTTCTCTGTATATCTCGAAATTACAAGCATATTAAGTCCTATCAACTGCATTTTAAGTAAGCACTATTCCGATCGCAATTTTACTATGAACAGTATGTAAATTATTAACTATTCATAATAAAAGCTTAGTAATTCATTTATTATCTTTTTATATTTAGTTGGCTATATTGAGAGTATAATGAAACTTATACAAACCATATTACTGAGCAGTGCTCTTCTTCTATTAATAACTGGATGCATTCGACCTAAAGAAGCAACACACCAGTCTTTGACAACTCAACAACTACCTATCTTGCTAGATTTTAAAGATCTGACTACAGCAACAAACGGTACACACTCATACCAAGTCTCACCTGATGGTGAGAAATTGGCCTGGCTAAAAGACAGTTTCGACAACAATGGTAACCCTTATACTGCGCTACACTTTAAGAATTTAAAAACTGGTGAAAAAGGTAAATTTAATTACTGGGTTTCATTCTTTGAATGGATGCCTGATAGTCGTAACCTTATTTATGTGCCTCACTTTGACAATATGAAATCTAAAATATTCTTTTTTGACATAGAGCATCCAACACAATTCGTTAAACCTTTTTATGATAAAAACAATCAGATCAATGTTGTCGATTTTTTATTTAACGACCCAGAAAACATTCTTGTTAGGCATAACGGTGGCGATGCTAAAATCTTCAATTTATACCGCTTAAATATTAAAACAAAAAAAGAAACATTATTATTTAAAGTCGATAAAGAATTAACAATAGATGGATTTATTATTGACGACAGAGTTAAAGGTGGGTCAATTTTCGCTTATATCAAAGATAAGAGAAAAATATATAAATTTGGTACAGATAAACTGTTATTTGATGCAGGTAAAAATGGTGAAGTTGCACATGCAATGTTGAATCATAGCAACAATACCCTAACTATTTTAGCTAACAATAATTCCGACAAGACTCAACTTATTGAGCTAGATCTTGCAACAAATGCCGTTAATACCCTTTATTCAAATAAGACTGTTGACGTAGAAAATTATTATTTTGATAGTAATCATGCACCTGCGCTAGCAGCTAGTTACCCTGATTCTCAAGAAGTCGTTACTTTTAACTCTAATTATAAAAAATTAGCCTCTACATTTTATCAAAAAGATAAAAGTGGAATAGTTATTTTTAGCACTGACAGTAAAAATGAGAAATTCACATTAAGCCAGTATAATGAATACGGATATAACATTTATCTCTATGATACGGCTAAAAACAAGAAAGAACTGTTATCACAAAGTAAATCACATCATTACACGCAATTTCTTGCCACCCAAAAGCCTATTCAGTTCACGAGCCGAGATGGTTTAACCCTTAACGGTTATATCACCCTACCTAAGGGCATTAAAGCCAATAATCTTCCAACGGTATTACTGGTTCACGGTGGGCCACATGCTCGTGACTACTGGGGCTTTAATACTGAAGCACAGTTACTTGCCAACCGTGGCTATGCGGTTATTCAAGTTAATTTCAGGGGATCTACAGGTTATGGCTATGCGTTTACATCTTCAGGCTATGGTGAATTCTCTAAAGCCATGCATAACGACCTAATTGATGGTGTGAATTGGGCTGTAGAGCAAGGAATAACAGATCCGAACAATGTCGCAATTATGGGCGCTAGTTACGGTGGATACGCAACCTTAGTCGGTATGACACTGACTCCCGATAAGTTTGCTTGTGGTATTGATATTTTTGGTATTTCGGATCTCGAACTAATGGTAAATAACTTCCCTGAACCATGGAGGCGACATGAAGATATTTGGGTAAACTATATTGGTGATTTCAACGATCCAGATATGAAACAACAGCGTGCACAGCAATCGCCCATCAACTTTATTAATAATATGAATGCACCTCTGTTAGTCATTCAAGGTGACAGTGATGCTGTTGTGATCCCTGAGCACTCTCGTCGTTTTGTTGAAGCGGCAAAGAAAGCAGGAAAAGATGTGCAGTATTGGGAGATGAATAACGTTGGTCATCATTATGGTACCCCTACACAAACAAGGAAACTTGCGAGAAAAGTTGATAATTTCTTAAGCCAATGTATTGGTGGCCGCTCAGCAGGCTAACTATTAATAATAAACGGTGTCATCTCCTTTCGGATGACACCACGTTTTTCTTCTTTTATATTATTGTTCAAACTGATTTTCAAATAGCGACAACATAACTAAAATAAAACAAAAAACACCCAACTATTTGACATATGTTCTGTATTACTAAATTACAGATACTTACAACTCATTATTTAACCATTTCGAATTTATCTCATTATAATCAGTGCAGTTTTTACTTGTGAGATTTCTTTATGAAACTAAAAGCGACAATGGCTGCTGCAATCATGCTTTCTACGATGGCATTTTCAACAACAGCTTCAGCTGATACATTTACATTAGGTCGTACTATTCTTCTTGAAGCTAAAAATAGTCACGCTAAGATCCCTGTACCACTTTGTCGTAATACTAAATCGATTCAGATTAAAGCTGAACGTGATGTATTTTTAACAAAAGTTGTCTTTAAATTTCAAAATGGCTCTTCGCGCGTATTCCAGTTTCAACGCAAATTAGATAAAAACGAAAAAACAGATTGGCGTCGATTCTCTTATGAGCGCTGCGTAACAGATATTCAAGTGCATGGCCGTGCTGAAGATGGCAGTGCTGGCATTAAAGTACTCGGACGTCGATAAGCCAATTTATTTAAAAACAAGAGCGCTATTAATAGCGCTCTTGTTTTTTATATTTCTATAATATTGTCTGAACAACTTACATTTCAGTTGGACTTAAACGATACACGAATGCGGATTGTTCAGAGCCATCGTCAAGAATAACGGTGATCACTACACGGTCATACCCCTCGCCTTCAAACTCATCAATTCGCTGCCAATGCGTTGTTAAATCATCAGACGTAAAGAGTAAGCCTTGAACACGTTCCCCTTCTGATTGCGGTACAAAAGCAGGATAACCTAATGTCGCTCCTTTACCGTTTGGGTAAATAAATCCAATTGCGCTCGCTTTTTGCCAAGAACCTTTCAAATCAGAAAGCACATAGGCATTAGATTGTTCTGGCGCCAAAGTGCCATAAACGAATAATGTATTAAGCACGAATGATGAATCCTCACTACAAGTCACACCTTATTAACTAAACTATAAACCTAAGGAAACGACACATTTAAAGCAATAATAAAAAACACTAATTATTGTGATCTCGTTTAAAGTTTACATGCTAAATATCAGACTTTAGTGTAATATCCAGCCCCCGAACACACTAGATTCTCGGTGCTGTGCACCATAACGAACGATATCGAGGCGATATGCAATTACTCGAAGCCAAACTCCATAAAATTGACCGTCATAATTACCGCAGCTATACGAGTATGCGCGGTGAATACCACTTCGTTGATTTCGACTTTTATATTGATACCGTTCAATCGGATCCGTTTGCTCCGGCTTCTCGAGTACGTGCTCGTCGTGCATGGTCACTTACAGACTTAGAATGGTTACGTGAAAAATCTTCAGTCTATCAATGTGCAGCACGAGATTTTATTGCTCGCTTTTTTGCTGATTTATCACAACAAGATAATGCAGTACTAATTGATATGCCTGGACAGGTGATCCTTGACCGTACGGCTGTGGTATTTGATGACGAAGGTATCGAATTACGTTTTCGTGTAAACCTTCCGGCTGACGGTCGTACCATCATTGCTAAGCGTACAATGAATCTCTTAACTTTCCACCTACCAAAAATGATCCGCCGTGCAACGATTGCACGCGAATTACCAATGGAAGAGTTAAAAGCCCACTGTGAAGCAGCAGAAGATCAAGTAGCACTTCGCGCACAGTTAAAAGAACATAAGCTATTAGCTTTTGTTGCTGATGGTAGTATTCTTCCTCGCCTTGCAGGTAACAGTGATTTACCACTTCCGAATGCTGTACCTTTTACAAGCCCAGATAACCTAGCAGTAGAGCTTGAAGCGCCACACAAAGGTAAAATCCGTGGTATGGGTATTCCTGAGGGCATTACTTTAATTGTTGGTGGTGGTTTTCATGGTAAATCAACGCTATTAAGTGCCATTGAGCGTTCTGTTTACGATCATATCCCTGGTGATGGTCGTGAGTACGTCGTAACCAATTATAATGCCGCTAAGATACGAGCTGAAGATGGTCGTTGTGTTCATAATGTTGATCTATCGCCTTACATCAGTAACTTACCTATGGGTAAAGACACCACAGCTTTTACTAGCCAAAATGCATCAGGTTCAACTTCACAAGCTTCTTGGTTACAAGAATCGATCGAAGCTGGTGCTGAAGCATTATTGATTGATGAAGATACTTCTGCATCAAACTTTATGATCCGTGATGAGCGCATGCAGGCTCTGATTTGTAAAGATGATGAGCCAATTACGCCACTTGTTGACCGTATAGCTTTACTTCGCGATCAGCATGATATCTCAGTAATGCTTGTTATGGGTGGCTCTGGTGACTATTTAGATGTTGCCGATACTGTTATTCAGATGCATAACTATGAAGCAGTAGATGTAACAGATAAAGCACGTGAAGTTGTTGCTTCTCACCCTACCCGACGTAAAGCTGAAGGCACAGAAGTTATTGTTCGTCCTCGCACGCGCCAAATAAACCGTAGCGCGCTGCAAGCGTTACTTGAAGAAGGAAAATTCCGTATTCAAGTGAAAGATAAAACATCGTTACGCTTTGGTCGTGAATACGTTGATTTACAAGCGTTAGAACAAGTGGCTCATCCTAGTCAATTACTTGCTATTGGTTACTTATGGTTCCAACTTGCACAACTTAAAGGTTGGGAAAAAGTCCCTGCGCGTGCATTTGCTAACATGCTGCATGATAATTGGGCTGATATGATGCCTAAATACGGCGAAATGTCGAAACCTCGTGTAATTGAGGTAATGGCTGTACTTAACCGTATGCGCAAAGCTGAATTTAAGTAATAACTTTAAATATCAATAGCAATAGCAATAGCAATAGCAATAGCAATAGCAATAGCAATAAATGATAAAGCCCACATATCGCATCAAGCAATATGTGGGCTTTATATTATCTGGATTTATATTAAGATCTGGCGTATTTGATAAAGTCATCCACAGATAAGGGTTTGCTAAAATAGTAACCTTGAATCAAGTCGATTGATAAATTCTTAACTTTATTCAACTCTTCTTCTGTTTCTACCCCTTCCATTATAATTGGAAGTTTCCATGTATCTAAAAGATCGATAATTTTAGTTAAGATATCAAAGGAAATAATGTCATTTTTAGAGGATATAAACATCCGGTCTACTTTAATGACATCAATCGGCAACTTATGCATTGTTAAAAAGTTAGAGTACCCTGTGCCAAAATCATCCAGTGCCCATTTAACACTATGGGAATGCAGTAAACACATTGCTTCTTTAACATCTGCTATATAATCAAAACGCTTATCACGTTCAGTTAATTCAAACGTTATTCTATTTTTTAAACGAGGATTTTGCGTTAAAAACTGAATAACACTTTCAACAAAATCATCATCCAATAACATATTAACAGTGACATTTACTGAAAAATACATCTCTGGGTTGATTGTATCAAGAAGATCTTGATCAATAGCTAACTGATTAAGTAACTCTAACGTAACTGTGTTGATTTGCCCTGAATCTTCTAAAATATTAATAAAGCTTGCAGGTGACAGTATTTTCTGCCTTTTATAGTTCCAACGGCACAGTAATTCAACGCCAACAAATCGATTCTGTTCAATAGAATACACGCCTTGATAAAAAGGAATAAATTCTTTATTTCTAATACCTGCATTAATATCAATTAAGATATTATCTTGTCTAACTTGAACTTTTTCAATCACTGAAGGAATGAGTAAAATAATCATTAAAACAGGAAGAAATGCAATCAAATAAATATCTAAAAAATGTGAAAGTGATATTCCTGTAATAACGCTAAGACTTAGGCCATGCAGTGTATCCTCTGCAATAGTAAAGGTATCTTTATTATTTCCGGATAAAATCGTATTATCGATGTTACTCACAACATAGGAGTTAAATATACTACTTGGAGGCGTGATCGCTTCTTGATAGAAAATCATTTGATAGAAACCACTGCCAAATTTAAACATATAAATAAAAGCTGGAGAACCATAAATATCTTTTTTATCGATATAATAATAAACAGCTTTATTTTTATATTCATCCACTTTATTTGATAAGTCTGCAACAATATCTTTCTTAATAGATACATCACGGTCTGAATAAATATATTTACCATCTTTAATATAGAATATACCCTTCAAATCCTTATTATCCACTACGATTTGTTCTAACATCGCTTGTCGTTGAGCTTTAGGGATTTGGTTATAATGACTGCGTATCACCTTTTCTTCTGGTTCATGAACAGCAGTATATATTTCATAAGCGACAGATTCATTAACGCTATGTCCTGCAATGTAGGAGTACAGTAGCGAAACGATGAAAGTAAATATCAGACTAAGTACAAAGATGATGTAACTTTTCTTATTGTTTTTCTTTGAAGCTGCCATTTTATTCTAATATGTTATATTTATGGCTAAATGATACCCTATAAGCATCTCACACTCATATAAAGATACTTATTGTCACGACAAAAAATACAAATGGAGGAAGCTTAAATCAAAACCACTAACATATTACGTTAAGATAGCGGATTAACCTAAAATCAACTATAATATGCCACCATTTTAACGGCAAGATGATTACATCCATAAGCAACTGAGTTTATGAATGTAATCGGCTATAGCCGACAGTTTAGGAACAAAGCATGTCATTCTTATCACAAGGTTTTTCTCAAGATTTAGTTAAAGCATTAACTGAAATAGGTTATGAAAAACTCACACCAGTGCAACAAAAAGCTATCCCTCAAGCACGTCGCGGTGCTGATATTCTTGCACTAGCACAAACAGGTACAGGCAAAACCGCCGCTTTTTCACTGCCAATTATTCAAAAATTAATTGAAAAACCAAAATCAAAAAGCCGCTTTAATGTTCGTGCTCTAATTTTGGCACCGACTCGTGAGTTAGCAGAGCAAATTGCTAACAACATCAATGAGTATGCAAAATATACTGACGTAAACTGTACTGCTATTTTTGGTGGTAAGAAAATGTCAACACAAGAAAAACGTCTTGAGCAAGGTGTTGATATTCTTGTGGCAACTCCAGGTCGCTTAATCGAGCATATGGAATTGAATAACGTTTCGCTTGCGAATCTAGAGTTCTTAGTATTTGATGAAGCTGACCGTATGCTTGATATGGGCTTTATTGGTGCTATTCGCGTTATTCTTGATGATATTCGCACCAAGCCACAGACCATGCTGTTCTCAGCAACATCATCAGCACAAATGAATTCATTAGCATCTGATATTCTTCATAAACCACAACGTATTACTGTAACACCTGAAAACAGTACTGCCGATACTATTGCTCACGTGGTTTACCCTGTTGATGAAGATCGCAAGCGTGAAATGCTGTCTGAATTAATTGGTAAAAAGAACTGGAAACAAGTGCTCGTTTTCGTTAATTACAAAGAAACAGCAAATCAACTAGTTAAAGAATTAAAACTCGACGGTATTAAAGCAGTACTTTGCCACGGTGATAAAGCACAAAGTGCTCGTCGTCGTGCATTAGAAGAGTTTAAAGAAGGTAAAGCTCGTGTAATGGTTGCAACAGAAGTTGCTGCTCGTGGTCTTGATATTCAGAACTTACCTTATGTAGTTAACTACGACATGCCTTTCCTTGCAGAAGATTACGTTCACCGCATTGGCCGTACAGGTCGTGCAGGACAAAAAGGTAATGCTATTTCTTTTGTTAGTCGTGAAGAAGAACTAACACTAGTGCAAATTGAACGTCTAATTGGTCAACGTATTCACCGAGTGCAATTAATCGGTTATGAGCCAAAGAGCCGTGATGCATTACTTGAGCGTATGCACTCAAAGCCTGCTTTCAGTCAACGTGAAGGGCGTAAGAATAACCCAACACAAGATCAGTCAGCTGCAGAGCGCCGTGCACGTTTACGCCGCGCTATCAACATTAAAGCGACAAAGATCACTACACTTAAAAAGTAAGTTTTTTCTTAGTGTTTGATTCGAATAAAAATGATTAAAAAAGCCGAGCATATTATGCTCGGCTTTTCTTATTTAGGGCAATACACGCTGTTGTGATTGAGTTGGATAGATCTGACACCAATCATTTTTCATGTCGACGACTTGCCATTTATTCTTTTTCGCCGCTTCCATCAGCGCTGGTGTAAACTTACCCTCAAATGAGTCTGCACCATACTTCCACTCACGCTTTGCATCAGTGTGGTGGATTAACATACCAAGGCTTATACCTTGTTGAGAGGTCGTCCATTTCAACATCGCTTCGTCACCAGTTGAATTACCAATGGCTAAGATTGGACGTTTTCCAATAATGGTTTCAATGTTGATCGCTTTCTGTGGGCCATCATTGATGTAAATCAGCTTCTTGTTTTTCTCTAATTGACCATCTTTATAGTCATAACCAAAAGCGGTACCGATCACATTTTGTGCTGGGATATGATAAATCGCTTCGCTCCATGGTTTAACGAAAGAGCTTCCTCCACCCGTTACAATGAAGACATCAAATTGGTGAGCTTGTAAGTAATCAATCAGTTCAATCATTGGTTGAAATACCAACGATGTATAAGGACGCTTAAAACGAGTTGATTGATTGTTTTTAAGCCAATTAAGTACATCTTTCTTATATTCAGCAGGCGTCATACCTGATTGCGCCGTTTCTAAGATAGGTACTAATGCATCCCATCCTTTTTTGAAAATCGCATCAGTATTGTTATTTAAAACCCAACTATAAGGTGCGGTAGTTTTCCACTCTGGATGATTAGCACTCTTCTTTTTTATTTGATCAAAAGCAAATAAGAACTGAGTATAGGTTGGCTTTTCTGACCATAATGTACCGTCATTATCAATCACAGCAATACGATCAATAGGTTTTACATAATCCTTACTACCTTCTGTCGTTACTTTTTCAACAAAATTCAATAATGCACTTCTTGGTTGACTATTTGCCCATAACGGCAACGAGGCCGTATTCTGCTGACATTCGACACTGAAAGCCGGTAAAGTAAACAGTGATAACACTACACCCACAAGCCCTATAACTATTGCTTTATTCTTATTCACACTGATATTCCAGATATTAAAAAGGGTAAGTTAAATAATAACTTACCCTTTCAGAAATGCGAGAAAATATCCCTCTTAGCTATAATCTGAGTATGGATTTACCGTACCCAGATCAATTTCTTGCTCAAATTCAGATAAGCGTAGTCTATCTTGCGTCATGGTAATTGAATTTTCATCCATCACCGCTTCGCCAAAGTGATAACGAATGGTTTCTTGACCGTGGCAAGCTGCTTTATCATTACTACATGATGCATCAGAAATAGCTTGGTTAGACTGATAATAGCGAGCCATCACAGTCTGACCATGTTTTGCCGTTAACATTGTTAATGTTTGCTTAGGTGATAAGACAAGGCCTGAAGCATTATTACCACCAAACCCTTTTGCATTTAAAATAACCGCTTTGTAATCTTGCCCCATTTCTCCTGCAAATTGATGATCCATTAATATATTCAAGTTTGAGTGATGAACATCATCAGCAATGTGATCGATGGTTTTAATTCCCGGGATCCAACCATGTTGCCATACACCCAACGATGCCACTAACTGATCACCTGCAGCAGCACTCATTGAGTGACCGACATACGATTTAATCGCCGTTACAGGCCAATTATCAATCTTAAAAGTTTTTGCTACTTCATTAAGAATGTGGCTTTCAGTAACACGGTTTTGTGGGGTACCTGTACCATGCGCTTGTACGAAAGTTTGCTTAACGCCCTCTTCACCTAAAATCGCTTTCGCCAGTGCTGCAGCTTTTGCAACCGTGATATAGTTACCTACACCGGGTGCCGAAATAGACTTTTTATTAGCGTCTGCATTTACGAAGACATCTGCCACTGAACCGTAAATATTAGCCCCTAGCTTAAGTGCTAGTTCATCATCCATTAACACTACAAATTGGGCTGATTCAGCCATAGTGAAGCCAGCGTTGGCAGAAAATGGGCGACATGCACGACGATTATCAACCTCATCACTGCTATCAAGCGCTTTTAATTGGGCATCTTCTGCCAGTGCGCCCATAACACGGAAGCCTTCCATTATTTCAGGGATCACTGGCGCTTCAGCATTACCGACAATCACGACTTTTGATTTTCCGTGTTGAATGTCGTACATACCTTGGCGTAAGTTATACAAAAACGTCGCGCAAGCCCCCATGTTAGTACCAGTTGTCCCAATACTATTAATCACGTAACCATTGATAAAATCAGCTGGCATTTCAGCCAATGACAACGCCATCATTTTAGAACTAACACGCCCACCTGTGAGGGAAGCTGCAAGCATACCACCTAATGAATTATCATCGATTTGCGCTAAACCACTACCCGCATAAACTGACACTTCATCGGGCTTAATCTGTTTAAGAATTTCATCCCACTCAACGCCCAATGAATTTAATGCATCTGATGCACCATAGATAGTTAAGCTAAGTCCACGAGGATGGAAACGTGAATTGTATAAAGAAGCAGGATTGAAACCAGCGGGAATATTTCCACCACTAGTAACAGGGAAAGCAACACGATCTTCAATCAATGCATCAAGGTTACCATTAACCGTGATATGTACTTTGCTCCCATCCACTTCGACTTCCCAATTATCAGGAATTTTGGTCGGCAGTTTCGACTTACGTAAAGTAAAACAGATCTTATCGTTGTCCGTATTTAAATTGGCTTTGTATTGATACAGTAAATTATCAGGATCAAAAGAATCGATACGACGAACAAATGTACCAGCTTTAATTGCATCAATGACGTCAGCAGTAACGTTATTATCTGTTTCCAATCCCATTCGAGAGGCGAGATCCTGCCATGTTGATTGCATCACATCAGCTGAGAGAACATCAGCAACCATCAATTTATAGCTATGAAAGCCTGAACTACGACCAGCAGCATTAATGCCGCCTAAACCTACAATTAACGGTAACTTTGCCATTTAAAATCCCTGACTTATATTTAAACACTGTTTTAAAACAGGATAACAGTATTAGATTGTTTATCATCTTAAATTTATGCCAAAATAACTGTCATATGTGCCATTTATAAAAATAACAAGCAACAGAATTAATATTCTGATCACACAGGGGAAGGTATGAAAATTGGTTTTGTGCTCTATCACCGAGCTTTGATCACAGGAATATCACTAAGTGCTGAAATGCTCACCAGTGCAGCTAGCCTTCGTGATCGAAAAAGCCAAAAAGCAACCCCATTTGAGATAAAGGTGATTGCACCTAGTCTTATATCCCCCAAATTGACTGCTGGTATTCGTATTCAACCCGATTGTACCTTTGCAAATGACAATTCATTTGATGTCATTATATTACCGCCCATGTGGGGGAACCCATTAGCTTCACTGACCAAACATCCTGAAATCCCTCATTGGCTCATTAAGCAGTACCAGAATGGTGCTAAAATTATTGCGACAGGAACTGGCGTTATCTGGCTTGCTGAAACGGGTTTATTAGACCATCAAACAGCCACAACTCACTGGTATTTTCACGATAAATTCTCTCAATTATATCCAAAGGTAAAACTCAATAAGCAGGCATCAATCACGTCCGCCAATGGGCTTTATTGCACCGAAAGTATTAACTCACAAACAGAAATGGTGTTGTATTTTATAACGAATAATTTTGGTCAGAAGATTGCCAAAACGATAGAGACACATTATGGACATGAGATCAGTAAATCCGATCATCAACCATTTTATGAAATTGGAGGACAGGTACAATTTGATGAATCAATTGCTTTAGCGCAAGATTGGATCAGACTGAATATGAACAAGTCGATCACCGCAAAAAGTATGGCTGAACATTGCCAATTACCTTTACGCACCTTCAATCGTAAATTCAAAGATCAGGTAGGATTGGCACCTCACCAATACCTTCAAAAGATACGAATGGCTTCCGCAAAAGAGCTTCTGCGCGATTTTGGAATGACAATCAATGATGTTTCAGAACAAGTAGGTTATAAAGATAGTTATCATTTCTCTACCATATTTAAAAAAGAATTCGATGTTACTCCGAATCAATACCGAAAAATGGTAAGAGCTAAAGCCTATAACGCCTAAACACATTACAGTAAATAAAATGAAGCCTATTACCTAAATTTTCTTTCTTATTGAAAGTATATAAGTAATAGGCTTTTGTCGTTTAATTTAACACTTATGAGTGTACTGCTGCTGTAAACACATGATGATCATACAATGAGCTAACAATATCGTGAGAGCTACTATGATCAGTTAATGAAAAACCATTAATATCGACATTATCTAGAACAATATTTTGCTCTTTCCCGCTATCAGTCTTCACTGTCAGCTCAAGATCTTTTTTCGATGCATCATTATCGATAATTTTCGCATCAACATGAGACAATAAGGTATCTAAACTGTCTTGATGCTCATATTTATCTAATAAGTCACTGATGTTTAACTTATCTTCACTAACTTTAAAATCGGTAATGTGATCCGTTGAAACCTTATCTTTACTGATAGTATCAAATAGGAACAAATCACGACCAGCACCACCGGTTAGAATGTCGTTTCCATCACCGCCAGATAGTGTGTCATTACCGTAACCACCTAACAGTAAGTCATCCCCATCACCACCATTGAGCGTATCATTACCACCGTCACCCAATAAGATATCATTACCACCATTACCGTTTAGGGTATCGTTACCGCCATATTTACTGCCAGCAAAATGATCAATATTATCAGTAATAAAGTGGTCAAGATCGATCGTATTAACTTCACGTCCCAATTGCTGATGTAAGTATTCTGTTAATACTTCAGCCGGTTTATGTCCTTTTGAATGATCAATATGATCAAGCATTCCAGCTTTATCCATCCAATCTAGATTTAATGCATCACCAATCAGTACATCGCCATCCATACCACCGCTAATAGTGTCACTTCCCGGTACAAAATGTTGACCAATATTATGGAACACACCATCTAGATCGTTGGCATTTGTAATTATCTTTGAGTAGCTAGGCGCGTTTGGATTGTTATGATCATAGCCAGTTCCCATCTGAGCAATCTGATTAATTTGTGTAGCATCAGCTGAAGGGCCAACCGCTATTGAAACTATTTCAGTACCTTTTAAAAAATGAATACCTTCAGGGTGAAATTTATCTTCATCCTTACCATCACTTAAAAAATAGATAACGTTGCGTATAGACGGATCTGTTATATGTTGGCTTATGTCACTTAGTGCACCTTCAAATTGAGTGCCGCCACCAGCAACAAGCGAATCAATATAGTTATTTATCGTTTGATGTTGATCATTAACAAATGTCTTTGATGTTTCATCATAGTGGAACGAAGTATTACCTTTAACATCACTACTGAAGGTAACCATATTAAACGTAATTTTACTTTTATCTTCGACACTATCGATGATGCTCGATGTTAATGTTTGATATGATTTTTTTGCCATATCAATAAGTGAAGGCAAACTATTAAAGTTATCACTGTATTCCGTACCATCAGATGCCTTTATCTGAATATTGTCATACGAACCTGCATCATACTGTAAACCCGCTTTTAACTGATCATAGCTTACTGTCACCCATCCTTCTGTATGACTTACTTCTTTACCGTCAGCCGCTGTCAGTTGTGAATTTCGCCCAACATATACTTCGTAACTCTTTGCAACATGGCCTTTAACAGCATCTAATGTTAGCAAACGACCAAAATACATACTGCCAGATATATCCATAACATAGTTAATATTAACTGGTTGCTGATCTGCTTGTGGTGGGGTTAAGTCACCTATCAACAAATCTGAACCATTACCACCAGTAATTACATCATCACCGTTGCCACCTTGTATTACCACACCATCAACTTGATACTGATGTGATGCTGTAGCTGAGGCGGTATGGTTAGCACCATCAGAGGTAACAACACTTACATCCACCGTTCTATCGGGATCATCTAGTAAGTCTTTACCTTGCACATCGATCTCAAAGTGGCCATCTTTGGCTACACCATGATACTCATGACCATTAACAGAGAGTGTTATTTTGTCGCCATCTTTAACATCTTTACCCACATCACCAATAATGGGTACGTTCGTAGAATGTGCTTCTTTTTGAGTGAGAAGATTATCGTCAGCAATTGATGTTATTTGAATGCTCGCATCAATAACGACTTTATAAGACTCATGAGCTGTTGCCGTCACTTCGTGTGCGACACCGTAACTGGTGGTTACCGAAGCCGTCGCTTCATCAGCATGTAAAACATCACTGCCTGTAACTTCCACACCCCACGTTTTATCTGCGGTTACTTTGGTAGTGTACGAGTTTTTACCAATAGTGATCGTTACAACATCACCCGGCTCAACGTCTTTACCCACCGTACCTGTAATTGGCAAGTGCGCTTCGTGACCTTCTTGTTGGGTGATCACGTTATCGCCAGTGATTGGATTGATGGTGATTGCCGCTTCTACTTTAACGGAGTAATCATGGACTGCATGAGCAGTAGCAGTATTACCTGCTTTATCTTCAGTCGTAACTGATGCTTCTACCTTATCTAAAGGCGCCGTTAATAGCGTATTACCGTCAACACCGTCTAATGCCCACACTAAACCGTGTGCACCTTGCACCACTTGGGTTGTACCCAGAGATTGACCATCCAGTGTGACGTGAACAGTATCACCTACTTTGACATCACCACCAACAGTACCTGTGATGGTTTGTTTTTGATGAGACTCTGCAGCATCCACCACATCATCATGTGCAATGGTGTCGATAGTGATAGTGGCGTTAATGCTGGTATCGACATCATATGGCTTGTCAGTCTGTGCACTTGCATGGTGTCCTGCATCATCGCTGGTTGTTACGCTTGCAGTTACCTCGTGGCCTTTGTTTTCAACCAATGCAGAGCCATCAACGTCAACCGTCCATGTTTTATCACTGCTAACCTGAGTCGTGTAATCGTGACTACCAATGTGAACAGTAACCGTATCACCAGCTTTAACATCACCACCAACAGTACCTGTGACTGGCACTTTACTGTGCGATTCTTGCTCGTTGATAACGCCATCGCCACCGATGTTAGTGATCTTGATTGTGGCTTGAATATCAACCTTGTAGGGTTCATCCGTCGTTGCGGTTGCTTCGTGTGCGACACCGTAACTGGTGGTTACCGAAGCCGTTGCTTTATCGGCATGTAAAACAGCACTACCTGAGACCTCTACAGACCATGTTTTATCAGCGGTCACTTTGGTGGTATACGAATGGTCACCAATAGTGACCGTTACAACATCCCCCGGCTCAACGTCTTTACCCACCGTACCTGTAATTGGTAAGTGCGCTTCGTGACCTTCTTGTTGGGTGATCACGTTATCACCAGTGATTGGATTGATGGTGATTGCCGCTTCTACTTTAACGGAGTAATCATGGACTGCATGAGCAGTAGCAGTATTACCTGCTTTATCTTCAGTCGTAACTGATGCTTCTACCTTATCTAAAGGCGCCGTTAATAACGTATTACCGTCAACACCGTCTAATGCCCACACTAAACCGTGTGCACCTTGCACCACATGGGTTGTACCCAAAGATTGACCATCCAGTGTGACGTGAACAGTATCACCCACTTTGACATCACCACCAACAGTACCTGTGATGGTTTGTTTTTGGTGAGACTCGGCAGCATCCACCACATCATCATGTGCAATGGTGTCGATAGAAATAGTGGCGTTAATGCTGGTATCGACATCATAGGGCTTGTCAGTCTGTGCACTTGCATGATGGCCTGCATCATCGCTTGTTGTTACGCTTGCAGTTACATCGTGGCCTTTGTTTTCAACCAATGCAGAGCCATCAACGTCAACCGTCCATGTTTTATCACTGCTCACCTGAGTCGTGTAATCGTGACTACCAATATGAACAGTGACTGTATCACCAGCTTTAACATCACCACCAACAGTACCTGTGACTGGCACTTTACTGTGCGATTCTTGCTCGTTGATAATGCCATCGCCACCGATGTTAGTGATCTTGATTGTGGCTTGAATATCAACCTTGTAGGGTTCATCTGTCGTAGCTGTCGCTTCGTGTGCGACACCGTAACTGGTGGTTACCGAAGCCGTTGCTTTATCGGCATGTAAAACAGCACTACCTAAGACCTCTACAGACCATGTTTTATCAGCGGTCACTTTGGTAGTGTACGAATGGTTACCAATAGTGACAGTTACAACATCACCCGGTTCAACGTCTTTACCCACCGTACCTGTAATTGGTAAGTGCGCTTCGTGACCTTCTTGTTGGGTGATCACGTTATCGCCAGTGATTGGATTGATGGTGATTGCCGCTTCTACTTTAACGGAGTAATCATGGGTTGTTTGGGCTGTTGCTGTGTTGCCTGCCTTATCTTCAGTCGTAACGGACGCTTCTACCTTATCTAAAGGCGCCGTTAATAGCGTATTACCGTCAACACCGTCTAATGCCCACACTAAACCGTGTGCACCTTGCACCACATGGGCTGTACCAAGAGATTGACCATCCAGTGTGACGTGAACAGTATCACCCACTTTGACATCACCGCCAACAGTACCTGTGATGGTTTGTTTTTGGTGAGATTCGGCAGCATCCACCACATCATCATGTGCAATGGTGTCGATAGTGATATCAGCCACTAATTGTTGATGTGCTTGTGGGTAAACGTTATCTTTATGTTCCTTATGCTCACTTGGAATATATGCTGTATCAAAACCCGCGACAGCAAGCATTTTGTCATTGTCGTAAAGTATTTCCCCAAAGCCACCAATAGATGAACTATCAAGCGTATGAATTCCAGCACTAGGATCTTTCAGTTCTATAGTTGGATCTTGATCATCGAGTATTTTTTGTTGTAATACCGCAACTTCAACATCCAAATGACCATCAAAATGCTGCTTATCACTACTATCGTAATGATGGGATTCCTGCCCAAATGAGAATTGTTGATAAAATGCCGTATTATTGGTGGCAGGGCCTGTTGATATATGCTGAAGAAAGCCATCAACGTTAGAGATATTTACATTTTGATTTTTTGAGCCAAGTACAATATTAGAATTATCTGGTAATAATAAAAGATCACCCTTTTGGAGTTCCATCCCTGATGCAAGTTTAACAATTTGACCATCTGAATTTTTAATTAAAATATTCTTATCTAAAGAAACAACCAAACAATCAACTAATAAAGAAATGACTTTCATACTACATCCTCAACAAACATCCCCGAAAGGTATCAGAGATGAGTGATGTGTCAATTGTATGACAAAAATAAACCACAAAAAATCATATTGCAGAAAAATATAAGCAAATATCGATATTAAATAAAAATATAAAACATTCTCAATATTAACGATATATAAGTACAAATTAATATTTAATGAATATAAATATCAACTTGAATAGAAATAGAATAAACAACTAAATAAATTCTTATGATGCTCTCGTTTTAACTTAATTACTATTAGTTAAAATTCAGACACAAAAAAGCCGAGTTAATTAACTCGGCTTTTATTTAGCAATCTAATTTAATGAATAAATTATGCTTCTGTGCGAGGCTTACGATCTGTGCGAGGTGCACCATCACGGTTACCACGGTAACCACCACGTGTGTCATTACCACGATTACGGTCAAAGCGACGCTCACCACCACGTTCACCACCACGATTACCGTCACGGTTACCACGGTAGCCACCACGGTTGCCGTCACGATTACCATCACGGTTGCCGCTACGAGGACGGTGTTCACGAAGAACTTCGCCTTCAACAACTACAGCTTTAACATCATTTTGACGAATGCGTAGTTTCTTAAGCTGAGCAGCCACTTCTGCTGTCATCTTCTTAGGAAGTTGAACAAAAGTATGCGTTGGAGCAAGTTTGATTGCACCAATGAACTCTTTGCTTAGGCCTAGTTCGTTTGCGATTGCGCCAACGATATCTTTAACCTGAACACCTTGCTCACGACCAACTTGTAACTGGTAAGTATCCCAATCAGCATTGTTGTATGAACGACGTTCACCACGCTCACCACCGCGCTCACGACGGTCGCCACGCTCACCGCGGTCACGATCGTTACCACGACGCTCACGGCGTTGTGATTCACGTTCGATAGCTGCGATCATTGGGTCTGGACCTTTATAGAATAAAGGACGGTTACCTTGCTGACGCTGAAGAAGCATTGCTGCTAGTGTTGCTGCATCAACATCGATTGACTCTTGTAGTTTTTCTACAAGTTCAACAAACGCTTCTACACTTGTTTGTTCTTTTTGTGCTGCTAGTTCTTCACCTAAACGGTTTAAACGAGATGCAGCAACTAAATCACGTAGAGGAAGTTGAATTTCTTCCATGCGAGACTTAGTAACACGCTCGATAGTACGAAGCATACGGATTTGGTTTGTGCGAACTAATAGAATCGCTTTACCAGCACGTCCTGCACGACCTGTACGACCGATACGGTGAATATAAGATTCAACATCGAACGGGATATCGTAGTTAAATACGTGTGTAATACGTGGAACATCAAGACCACGTGCTACAACGTCAGTTGCAACTAAAATATCAATAACACCACGTTTGATGTGATCAACAGTACGCTCACGTAGCGACTGTGGGATATCACCGTGAAGTGCCGCAGCTTTAAAGCCACGAGATGATAACCAATCAGCTAGACGCTCAGTATCTTGACGAGTACGAACGAATACGATTGATGCATCTGTATCTTCAGTTTCAAGTAGACGACTCATTGCTTCGTCTTTCTCTACGCCTTTAACAACCCAGAACTGCTGCTCTACTTTAGAAACAGTACGGTTTTCACCAGCAACGTCAATGCGTGCAGGGTTACGTAGGAAACGATCAACGATTTCTTTAACGATTGGAGGCATAGTTGCAGAGAAAAGCACACGCTGTGCTGTTTCTGGTGCTTGTTCCATGATCCATGTTACATCGTCAACGAAGCCCATCTTCAACATTTCATCAGCTTCATCAAGAACAAAAGTATGTACTTCGTCTAGTTGAAGTTGCTTACGTGAGATAAGGTCTTTTACACGACCAGGTGTACCAACAACGATGTGAGCACCATTTTTAAGTGCACGCATTTGATCAACGATTGAAGCACCGCCATAAATTTCAAGAACCTTTAGGCCTTTGATATTTTGACCAAGTACTTTAATTTCTGCAGCAACCTGAATTGCAAGCTCACGCGTTGGAGCCATAACAATTGCTTGTGGTTTGTGCTGAGATAAGTCAACTTTGTTTAGTACAGGCAGTGAGAATGCTGCTGTTTTACCAGTACCTGTCTGCGCTTTACCAAGGGCATCAGTACCAGTTAGTAGTAGAGGTATAGACGCTGCCTGAATCGGCGTTGGCGCTACAAAGCCCATGTTGTCTAGTGCAGATAGAAGTGTGTCGGCCAAGTCTAGTTGGCGAAATTCTGTTACAGTTTCTTGCATTGGGATCCCAATATATGAACGACTTAAAAACGGGGCCCCTTTGCTACATACGGGTTCTGCAACAGCAACCTCAAGCACGGGCCTCGACTAATAGGGGGCGTATTGTGAGGTAATACTTGATAAAAAGCCAGAAAAAATTGAGGAATGTCACAAAATAAGTCTCAAATTACTATTTCTTGAACAATTAGAACATCAGATAAACATAAATATTCATAGACTTGTTATTATTTAACCTATCTTACTGTTAATACTTTAAATATACGGAGGAAAGTAACCTTAATAGTTAATCATCTCTCATTTATAGCCAACAGTTTCTTATCTTATAAATAGAATTTCAAATTCCTTTCCTTTATCTTTCTTATTTGAAAGATGATTATTTAACACTCACCAATGTACATTAACTTTATTCTAAAAATAACAGCCGTAATACACTGATAAATAATGTTATTTCAGCATCGCTTCTTCAATTAATTCAAGGCTTATGTACCCATAACTAGTTAAAACATTAAAAAGGTCGTATTAGCACCTATTTATAATCTCAGCGCTTTATTTTTAATACCTTTACATTTCCGATATTAACCTTTTCCCTGAAATTTTTTAGTTGTTATGCAAAATATGCATCGCTTTTATTAAATCCTACTAATGAAAAGCACATTTAATGAAAATATCCTGCTCAAATATTGGTTTTATCAACCCAAAAAAGTATAGTGTCAACGTCAATAATCTGAGACCAGGTATAATGTTTCAAGATAATCCGCTGTTAGCACAGCTTAAAAAGCAAATTCAAGAAACACTTCCTAAAAAGGAAGGTTATATCAAAGCAACTGACCGTGGCTTTGGCTTTCTAGAAACCGATAACAAAGAAAGCTTTTTTGTTCCGCCTTTGTATATGAAAAACGTTATGCACGGTGATCGTGTTATGGCTGTTATTCGAACAGAAAAGGAACGTGAAGTAGCTGAGCCACAAGAGTTAATTGAACAATCAATGACACGCTTTATTGGTCGAGTGAAGCTAATTCGTGATCGCTTGCACGTTGTGCCTGATCATCCTCAGCTTAAAGATGCCATTAAAGCCAAAGCAGTTAAAGGTTTGAACCCTGAAACGCTTAAAGAAGGAGATTGGGTTGTAGCAACGCTAACCCGCCACCCTCTTACAGACAAAAACAAAACATTCTTCTGTGACATTAAAGAGAAAATCACAGACAGTAATGATAAAATTGCACCATGGTGGGTTACGTTAGCACGCCATGAACTACCCAATGCAGAACCAGCACCACAAGAAAGCTGGACTATGCTAGATGAAGCACTTGAACGTCAAGATCTTACTGATTTACCTTTCATTACTATTGATGGTGAATCAACTAAAGATATGGATGATGCCATCTACACAGTTGCAAATGCTGATGGTAGCTTTGATATTACTATTGCGATCGCAGATCCAACCTCTTACATCGCTGTTGGCGATAAGATGGATGATGAAGCACGTGAGCGTGGTTTTACTATCTATTTACCAGGTCGTAATATTCCAATGCTCCCTCGTGAATTAAGTGATGAGCTTTGTTCATTAATTGAAAACGAGCAGCGACCTACTCTCTGTTGCCGAGTAACTGTCGATAAAGATGGTGTTATCCAAGATAATATTACTTTCTTCGCAGCATGGATAAAATCGCAAGGCCGTCTATCTTACGATAACGTCTCTGATTACCTAGAAAATGGCAATTGTGAAAATTGGACACCAAACGCTGAGATCGAACAACAAGTTCGAGCATTACAAGCGTTTGCTGACGCACGTACTAAATGGCGCAAAGAAAACGCTGTTGTATTCCCAGATCGTCCAGATTACCGTTTTGAATTAAGTGAAGATAACGATGTTGTTGCTATTCATACTGATGCGCGTCGTACAGCAAATCGTATGATTGAAGAGGCAATGATCACAGCTAATATTTGTGCTGGTCGTGCGCTACAAGAAAAATTCGGCACTGGTGTATTTAACGTTCATAGCGGTTTTAACCCTGAAAAGTTAGATGCAGCAATGGAGTTTTTAACCAATGCTGAAGCACCTTTTGAAAAAGAGCAATTGCTTGAACTAAATGGGTTTAGTGCTTTACGTCGTTGGTTAAATACACTTGATAGCACTTATTTAGATAATCGCTTACGTAAATTCCAAGCATACAGTGAAGTGGCAAATAAACCTGCTCCTCACTACGCAATGGGCTTAGATGTCTACGCTACTTGGACATCACCTATCCGTAAGTACGGCGATATGATTAACCACCGCCTATTAAAAGCGCTAATCACAGGTAATGAGCCAAGCCAAACCCCTGATGATAATGTTGGTGATGAAATTGCCTTACATCGTCGTCGCCACCGTATGGCAGAGCGTGATGTTTCAGATTGGCTATATGTTCGATTACTAAAAGACGCCGTTAAAAATGCTACCGTCTTTAATGCTGAAATATTCGATATTAATCGCGCTGGTATGCGTGTACGCCTATTAGAAAATGGCGCTGCCGCGTTTATTCCTAGCTCATTAATTCTAGATAATAAAGAACGTATTAGCTGTAGCGGTGAACTCGGTATTATTACCATTGATGGCGTAAAAGAATATCAATTAGGCGATACCTTTGAAGTAACACTTGCTGAGATACGTAGCACAACTCGTCAACTTATTGCTAAACCAGTAAAACAATTCCCTGCGCCCGAAAAGCCAGAGAATACTGAATCAGCAATAGCTGAAGAGAATAAAGAAGAAGTTAAAGCATAAACCTTCTGTTATCACTTCAAAAAGGTCAGCCTTTGCTGGCCTTTTTTATAACTAAAACTATTGGAAAGTCAGTCTATGAAGTCAACAATCGCCGAAAATGATCAAGCGCTTAATGATATTGAGCAAAGTGTTCAGCAATGGCTCAATGATGTTGTGATTGGTTTAAACCTTTGCCCTTTTGCTGCTAAACCTCAGCGTAACAAACAAATTAAAGTTCATGTAAGCAATGACAAGACAGAAAACGATCTGCTTGAGTCCATTTATTTACAACTTAAAGAACTCGATGAAACACCACCACAAGAGTTAGAAACGACACTTGTTGTCGCACCTTATTTACTTGAAGATTTCGATGACTACAATCAATTTCTTGATTTAGTTGAAGGGCTTGTCGTCCAACTAGGTAAAAGTGGGATATATCAAATCGCTAGTTTTCATCCAGATTACTGCTTTTATGGCACAGAGCCTGAAGATGCTGAAAACCTAACAAACCGCTCACCGTATCCTATTTTTCATTTGATCCGTGAAGAAAGTATGGAGAAGGTACTCAAGCACTACCCTGATCCAGAGGCGATCCCTGAGCGAAATATTGACTGTGTTGAAAATTTAACACCAGAGCAAATTAAACAACTTTTTCCCTACCTAAAAAAGTAAATAGATAATTTAAGTTATTGATGTGTTAGCCGATATAGCTAAAATAGTCGCTACGGCTAACATGTTCATGGAAGAGAATAAATACGAATAATTATTAGGCTCGTATTCGCTCATAAACAAACGTATTTATTGAAGGTTAAGATTAATGCTCCTTTTTTCACACTTTCGTTCAGCAGGCATGCGGTTAATGATCCCGCTAACGATAGCAATCTTAATGTTAATAGCATTACCTTTTTCCACAGTATCATTGGCTAACTATCAAGATCTTCTTGTCAATATTCCCTATATTCTATTTACGATTGTTATTTTTCTAAGCCAACCATTTAATCAAGGCAGAACCGGTTATGTTGCACTAATTATGTTAGTTGCATATATAATTATCATTCATTACCTGCAAACGCCTTTGACAAACGATAACATAAAACTCATTTTTAGCTTACTTGCAGGTTTACTCCCCTTTAATCTTCTACAAGTGCATATCATGCCAGATAAGCGCTTATTTTCTCGTTTTGGCGCACTATTTTCTGTATTTTTACTACTACAAGTAGGATGGGCAGCTTTAGTATATAAACACTTTAACGGTACAGATCTTACTTCTTGGTGGGATACATACCTTTTTACTTATCGAAACTTGTCGCTATTACCATTAGTTATATTGTTATTAAATCTCGCCTTGGTATGTAGCAGCGCATCAACACTTTTGAAACGAAACCATAGTTCAGATCAAGCCGTCTTCATTTGTTTGCTGTTTAGTTTTGTTACATTTACCTTTTTCCAATACTCCTTCATCTCTAGTGTTGCATTCAGTATTGTCGCGGTATTACTACTTATTAACATCATCAGTTGTAGCCATGAATTAGCCTTCATTGACCAACTTACAGAAATCCCGGGGCGTCGTGCTTTAGATAATGAACTTAAGCATTTAGGAAGAACCTATACCTTAGCGATGATTGATGTTGACCATTTTAAGAAATTCAATGACAAATATGGCCATGATACTGGTGACGACGTACTCAAGTTAGTTGCTACTCTTATGAAAGACATTGATGGTGGTGGCAATGCCTACCGTTATGGCGGGGAAGAGTTTACGATTTTATTCAAAGGGAAAAGTATCGATGAATGTTTACCTTTTCTTGAAGAATTAAGAGAAAAAATTGAAAAGTATAAAATGATTATTCGTGATCATGATAAGCGCCCCGCCAGCAATCGAGCAGGGTCTAAAGCTCGTGGACAAGATAAAACATCAAAATCAGTCAAAGTAACAGTCAGTATTGGCGTTGCAGAAAACTATTTAGAACAAGAACCAGAAGATGTTTTAAAACAAGCTGATAACGCATTATATAAAGCGAAAGAGGCCGGAAGAAATCGTGTTCAATGTGCACAATAGCCAAATCTTTATAGTCACGCTAGTAATATAAAAAAAGCCCGATGTGTGCATCGGGCTTAATACATTGTGAACTTATACTCATATAATTAAAGAACAACCAATCCAGTATTGATAAGCAGCGGCCAAACTTTATTCAATACTATTTTTGAAGAACATCCACAGACTCATTTTTCATTCATAGCCTCAGATTATTCACAATCTGCTTGTTTTTATCTTTATAAAACTATCAACAAATCAAACATATCACACAAAATTTACAATCGACCACTTTATTTAACCAAACAGCAGAATAGCTTGTTTATTGATATAAAATGACTGTCTTTATGAACATCATGCTTCTTTTATTCATTTTATTACTGCAAAAATGCAGGTTGTTAAGCCATTGTTATATATTTTTAGTATAAAATTATAGGGTCAATCTCAATTGGCAATTATTCATCGTGGCATATGATAATGATATAGATGGAGGACTGAACATGAATAACCAAGATAGAATTGAAGATATCGAACAAAAAATATCTATTGCCTATCAAGAAGGTCATTTTGATCAGGCCCGGGCCCTAGAGAAGCAATTAAAGAAAATGCGGGGACACCATAATTTATATGACCAAAATGACCCTTACTCGCTAGAGGGACGTTTTTATTATGATGATCACGACTAAAGAAGTAATCATTTAATATCAGGCGATGATTATTCATCGCCGTTTTTGTATTGCTTAATCCAACTGTTCTTGCATGATGTCACCTGTATAGAGATCCATTTCAATCTCAACACGATGACCATCTTTATTTAATGCATCGACTTCTATCTCATTATATTCTCGCACTACCTTAATTTTTCGAAAATCATAATAGCCACCTTTTTCAAGAATTTTCATGGCCTTAGGGATGCTAATTACGTCTGAAGGCTTTTCTATCGGATCGGCATGAGCTGTTGACATAAAAAACAACCCCATAGTGCTGACTGATAGCACAAATAGCTTAAATTTCATCTTTTTCATCCATCTGAGCTGCAGTATTTATCAATAGCCTTAAACAACACGCAAGCTATTATTAACCAAAATAAAATTAGATATCACTACCATCAACGACCCCATACTATTTAACTACATATATGACTATTATCTCTTCCCTGCTCTTATTTAATTTAAGTGTAACGAATTAATCAATATTGAGACTCTCGATTTAGAGAATTATGTAATAGAGTAAGACAATGTCAATTTCCTTTATCGTCATCAACAAAACTAAACTTACTGCCATTTGTTCATATGTTACATTTTTACATCACATCTATCTTATTCTTTATTAAAAAGATTTTTATGTATATTGCAATGTAAAAAAACACCCATCAATTTCGTATACAATTGTTAGCATTAGGAAAAACTTGCTAGTACAGGCTTGCTCCTTCTTCATTCAAGGGGTATAAAATAAAGCATATTTTATCGTTTAAAGAGCGTTATCAATGAAAAAGTTTGTTTTAGCGGCAGCGATTGCATCATCATTATTACTTACTGGATGCAGTGACAAAGTTGACGAATCAACAATCAGTAATGTTGTACAATCAAGCCAGTACGAACAACCAAATCTTGGTATAACAGCTGATACAACTCCGTTTGAAGTTAAAAACCTAAAGATTGATAAAGTATTACTTGATACCAAAACTGATTACAGAGCAAAAGTAACTTACGATCTTGTTGCAACAAAGAGTCTTGAGCAATTCAAAGAATCAATGCGTAAAGTTGCAGAGCAGCCAGCAAAAGAAAATAATGCCGCAGATCAAACCAAAAACGATTTAGGTTCAGCATTAACCAGCCTTAAGAACAACCTATCTTCAGAAGTTATGGTTGTAGCTTACGGAGCGAAATACGGCGATTTCAAAGCAGGTCAAGTTGTCGATACCATTTCAGAAGAAGTTGCACTGAAGAAAGTTAATGATCAATGGGTTAAAGATTAATTAGGCCCATGATCTAAACGCCTATTTTCAGCTTACATGCTGTTAATAGGCGTTTTTATTGCTTTTACAGTCTGTTACTTATCAATTGGAAACAGTTTACCCTCAAATACAGTGCCGTAAATTGGGATATCTTTAAGGGTTTTGATTTCCACTTTATACGGGTCTTGCTCTAGAATAGTAAAGTTCGCTATTTTTCCCGTTTTAATACTGCCTAGCGTCTCTTCTTGGCCCCATGAATAAGCCGCTTCAATTGTTATACCACGCAGAGCAGCATCTCGAGATAGTGCTAAATCTGGTCGAATAACATTGCCTTCATTACTTATACGTGTTGCTGCACTCCAAGCTAGTAATAATGGATCTGATGGCGCCATTGGTGCATCAGAGTGAAGCGATACCGGAATACCTTGTTTCTCAATCGTTGCCAAGCGAACCATTGAGTGAGCACGCTCTTCACCTAAACCAACCTCTCCAAACTTTTCGCTAAAGCCAGTCACATAATAAGGATTTACACTAATAATAGCCCCGAGTGATTTTAACTTCTCGACTTGCTTATCCGTTGAGTTTGCAAAATGAATAATGGTAAAGCGATGATCTTCACGTGGGTATTCAGCCTGGCGCTTTTCTAAAATCTTAATTAACTTCTCAACGCCAAGATCGCCGTTTACATGCACCAGTACTTGGTAATCGTTTTCCCAGAAAATCTTAGTGATAGCTTCAACATCTTCTGGCGTTTGAATCCACTCCCCATGATGTCCATCGGTATAGCCATCTTTCATCTTCATCAACTGAGAGATAATCGCACCATCAAACAACAACTTAACTTGTTTATCAAAGAAACGAACTTTGCCATCTTCAGGTAATATTGTCGTTATGCGTTCAACCTCTTTCAATACACCTTCTTTACCCTTTGCAAAATATGGCGTTTTACTTTCTGGCGTAAAGAATGAATACATAGGTGTTGATTCACTACCAAGAATATCAAGGTAAGTATCAATCATATAATCAGGGATAAATGCTCCAGGCTCGTTGTAAGCGGTAACCCCTTTTTGGTGCAGCATCGTCACCATTTGCTGTAAACCAGCAGAGAAACGCTCTTTAGTACCTAACTCAGTGGCAATACGTGGAAGTAAGTAAATTAAAGCGCCACCTTCGTAAAAATGTCCTTTCTCAAGGTTAGCCTGATCGGAAACTTCTTTACCTAGCTTATCAATATCAGTTTGATTAAGACCAAATTTTTCAATAAATGCAGAATTGACATAAAACTCATGCGCAGAACGATGCCACACACCTATTGGGCGTGTTTTAGATATTTTATCTAGCTCTTGACGTGAGAGGTCACCATGAAAGAAATTGTTAAATCCCCATGTCCATAGCACTTCATTCGGATCTTTTAACGCTTTTTCTTGCGCTATCAAAGCAGCAATATAGTCATCATGGTTAGTTACAGCAGGCCACGTTTTTGAAGGCAGTTGCCACTCTTCTGGCGCTATAACAGGCATATTTAATGTTAACGCAGCTAAGAAAGGATGTAAGTGTTGTTCAATAAAGCCGGGCATCAGTACTTTATCGTCTAAATCTACTTTTTTAGAGTTTGGATACTGTTTCAATGCTTCTTTTTCTGATCCAACATAAACAATTTTGCCATACTTACTCGTCACAACCGCCTCAGCTCTTGGTTGTGATTTTTCCATAGTGATCACTGAGCCACCATAGAAAATCGTTGTTTGAGGATCTTTATGTTCATTTGCAAGAGCGCTAAATGATGTAGATGCTAGCATTAGCATTAATGAGGAAGAAAGCGTTGAATATTTCATAAATCCCTTTATTTTCAGTAATTATCTAGATCTAACTTAAACAATTTAACCGTAATTACTGTTTCTTTATTAAAAATAGATATATTAGTCACAAAAAAACACCACCCCCATCATCACTATATATATCAATACGTTAAGGGAATATTTGATAGATTTAATTTTTATAGTGAAATACCGTCTTTTTCTGTAGAGTATAATTATCATCAATACGCAATGGAGATGACATGATGAGCATGACAAGCGTAACAATCACAGTGCCAGCGCATTTAGTGCCTGGAGGTTTACCCACTCCTAATGTCAAAGCATTTGGGTTTAATGGCTTTGAGCGCAGCTTTGTTAATTCAGACAAAGACGACATAACAACCTTTGCTTTTTTTGCACCTGTCGCCAGTTGTACCGAGAGTCAATTTAATCAAGAGCTCGAAAAATACTTTTGGCATTTTGCAAAGGGAACGCCTTTTCACATGACAAAAGAGTTTGATAATCAAACTGCCAAACATCACCGCTGTAAGTACCTAAATGAACAGCTCATTCAAGAAAGCATCGCTTAATATTTTCTTCTATCTCTCAATACGTTCCGTTTACATTTATCTGTCGTAATCATGAATTAGTAAAAATTACATGGTTACGACACAAAAATGTCATGCTACCTCCCTACCCTCAATCAGCAATTTATCGTGATAACTAACTAGTAAGGAATGAGATTTGTCACTTAATCTTGAACACAACATTCGCCCTTGTTTGGCCATTTTTGATCTTGATGAAACACTTATCGCAGCAGACTCAGCTAGCCTTTGGACAACATTTCTCGTTAATAACCTACTTGCTTCTTCATCGTTAGAACAACAAGAAGCTGAAATGATGAAAGCTTACAAAAAAGGTAAGCTTGATATGGAGAGCTATATGCATAAAACATTAGCTCCTTTAGTAGGAAAAACGGAGCAAGAAATATCTGCCCTCGTTACACGTTTTATTGAAGAATATATTTCACCTGCCGTTTATTCTGATGCTATTAAGCGAATTGAATGGCATAAAAAACGTGGTGATGAAATCATTATTGTCTCAGCTTCATCTGAACATCTCGTGAAACCAATTGCGAAGAAACTCGGCGTCTCCCATTGCATCGCTATTAATTTAGAGACGATTAACGGTGTATATACAGGGAAAACATGTGGTGTTCTCAGCTATCGCGAAGGTAAAATTACACGTCTTGAATCATGGCTAGCAGAGCAATCACAATATTTTCGTCACTATTACGGCTATAGTGACTCCATCAACGACTTACCTTTACTTACATTCGTTCAAAAACCTTTTGCTGTTAACCCTGATCCAGCTCTCGCACTTCACGCTCAAATGAATGAGTGGACAATTATGGACTGGCGACACGATAACAATATCTTACGCTAACAACAGACATGCGCATCATAACAACAGCATACTTTTGATTTTATGCTGTTTTAACCTATTACTGTATTGATATTTCATATTGCAGCCCTCATTTACAGATCGTAACAATAATCGTCCCTAATTTTTGTGGCGAAGAGTAGATGTGTTACAACTTTCGTAATACATTATCTGGGCATTTTATTTAGATTTAAGGCTTGTATTAGCATATTCAGCTACTGTTCAAGTTAATAATGCGAATAATGCAGTAACGAACTAACCTATAAAGCACGGCTGATTCTCTTTATTTCAGAATCAGCTATGCAACTAAGCTATCCCTGCACATAGGGTATTGAGAAGGTAAAAACCATGACTCCACAAGAAAAAGATCTTATTCAAAGTGTTGCTACTAAGCTCAAACAAAGCCCAGAAAGCAAAAAAGATGCAGATGCTGAAAAATTCATAGCCGATGAAATAGCATCTCAACCCGATGCTATTTACAAACTTACTCAAGCAGTTTTAGTACAAGAAATGGCACTAAAACAACTAAAAGAGAAGAACGACTATTTAGAAAAGAATGCTGAGTACTATAAAGAAGAATCAAACCGTGGTTCATTAAGTCGTATGTTTGGTGGCTCACGTCCTGCTCCTCAGCCACCACAACCACCAGTTCGCCAGCCAAGTGCATTTGGTGGATTTATGCAAACAGCGGCAGGTGTTGCTGCAGGTATGGTTGCAGGTAGCGTAATTAGTAACATGCTATTTGATCACGATCAGCCAGCAGATACAGCAGCGGCAGATCCTGCGCCAGCAGCAGATGCAACGGATACAACCCAAGATGCTGCACCTGATACAGCATCTGCAGATCAGTCTGTACCAGAAGCTGATGTAGCAAACCCAGCGTTTGACGACCAAGGCGGCAGCAGTTTCCTAGACGACACAGCTAACAACTTTAGCTCTGATTACACCGGTGGATTTGGTAACTCAGGCTTTGATGATAACCAAGGGTTTGGCGATTCAGGTTTTGGCGGTGATGACAGCGGCTTTGGTGACGATGATACATTCGCTAACAATGGTTTTGGTGGTGGCGACGACAGTGGCTTTGGTGACTTCGACGACGACCTATAATCGATTATAAAAACAAAAAAGAGCGCATCAGCGCTCTTTTTTTATCTCTCTGAAATTCGCATTTATTCTACGCTAGAAATTTCGGTTGCTTCTGAATTATCCATTAAAGCACGATAAGCCGTAGCTTCAACTGCTGCAATAATAAATGGAATTGCAATAACAATAACGCCCCAGATAAACACATAAATAAATTTAAGGCTCATCGCAAAGTTAGGGTTAGCAAATAATAAGAAAATAGGTAAACCGATAAACAACATATAAAACGCAACAGGTAGCAGCCCGGCAATCACAAAGGCATATAACCTTTTATGCTTAGTCAGCTCTAGTGCATCTTTAAAAGACGCTTTTTTCCCCGCAGCAATAGCAGGTAAAACAAAAGATAGACGAGAAAAAATCACCCAACCTGCACAGCCTAATAGTAACAATATACAATACAGTACGCCGTTATTTACCCAGTCATAATCGATTTGAAAAACAGCCCATATAGCATTTAACAATCCAAACAGTAGGAATAAATAAGCCGTATAGTGACGCTGCTGGGCATCAAAACTGATACCTTTCCAGGTAGAAAAGCGCGTATCGTCTGTACCATGGCTGTCTAGTATTTGCTGAGTTCGTAGACAAATAATGGAAGAAACAAGGAAAATTGCTATATTTAGGACAAATACAATAAGCTCCTCATATATCTCACTACCAGCCATTGATACCTTTAATGAACGTAATAAATACGTCACTATAAATGGAATGAGTAATGCCTTTACTAACCGTCTTTTATTAGAAAAAACGGTTTGTACCGACTGGTGAAGTGTTTCTAAAATCATCTAATATCCTTTCAATCATCGTCATAACGATAAACTAATACAGGCTAATTTAACGTCTCAACTTTTACCTTAAGTACACCTGACGCTGTATTTCCGATCGCACTAAAAGCTGAACGGGATAAATCTATTACTCGCCCTTTTGTGAATGGGCCTCGATCATTAACGGTCACAACAACACTTTTACTATTTGCTAAATTAGTTACTTTAACTTTGGTACCAAAAGGTAATGTTCGATGTGCTGCTGTTGGTTTATTTTGATCAAAGCGCTGTCCGCTTGCTGTCTTACGCCCTTGATATTTATTTGCGTAATACGATGCTTTACCGTATTCAGTATGATGACTATGGTTTAAAACAGTTTTTTTTGTTAATTCCGTATTACCTGAGTTTGCACATCCTCCCACTGTTAACAAACAAGCAAATAATAAAACACAGTGTCGAATAGCGATTTTCGGTACAAACATCATTAATCCTATATATGAGCATCAGAGCAATTTTACGCCATCATATAACTATTTGATAATTCGTATGTAAAGGTTATGTAAAAGTTATAACCTATAGATATGTAAGTAACAAATTTAATCGCTTATTATTTATGTGTAATTAACAATACTTCTTAACTTCCAAGTAAGCGTCATTTCTCAGTACTCACAATGAAAAGCTAGTGTTAAACTAATTGTCTATTTTATTTAGTCGTTAAAGGTCATGTGATGAACCCAATTATTGCCCTGTTGAAAGAGAACAATATCAGCGATTCCCAAATTAATGAGATTTTTCAGACGTTGACGCAAAACCCTCTTGCAGCAATGACAACAATTAGTCAGCTCGGCTTACCACAAGATAAGCTACAACAATTGATGGCTCAGGTAATGCAAAATCCAGCATTAATCAAAGAAGCAGTTGAAGAGTTAGGCTTAGACTTCTCTAAAGTTGAAGAAGCAAAAGCACAACTGAATAAGTAAAATATTATTCAGTAGTAAAAGGTCGTTAAAAACTTAGCATTTAGCTACTTGTTATAACGACCTTTACATATCCCAAAATACTAATCTAAATTTTTCTTAAACCTCATTATCGCAATGAGCATACCGATTATCGTAAAGCCAACAAGCCACAGCGTATCACGCCATAACTCCATCATATCTGCACCTCTAAGTACAATTCCGCGAATAATACGAATAAAATGCGTCGTCGGTAATATCTCAGCTAACCACTGTGCAAATAACGGCATCCCTTCATAGGGAAACATAAAGCCTGATAATAAAATAGAAGGCAAAATAATAAAGATTGTCATCTGCATTGATTGCAATTGCGTCTTTGCTTTCGTCGATATCACTAACCCAAGCGTTAGGCTGGCAAGAATAAACAGCAGCGTTGCTAAAAATATCTGCGTGATTGCACCATTAATCGGCACATCAAACACCAAATTACCCAAACTTAATATAATGAATGATTGAATTAAGCCGATAAATATATAGGGAATGATCTTGGCGAACATAAGCTCAGAGGGATACATAGGCGTCGTGATCAATAACTCTAAATTTCCTTGCTCCCTTTCCCTTACGATTGCAACAGACGTAAATAGCACCATCGTCATTGTTAATATCACCCCAAGTAAGCCTGGGATAATATTAATGGCAGACTTTCGTTCAGGGTTAAAAAATAAGGCAATTTCAAAACTGTTAGTTGCGATCGCTCTCTGTGGTAATACATCTTTAAATGGCATGTTTTTTAACTGCATGATGGTCGAGCTAATAACGGTATCTGAACCATCAACAAGCCACTGCCCTAATACCTGATGCTGGATAATTCGACGTTCAAGATCATCTGGAAGCACAAGTACAGCTTTAACTTTGCCATCAACAATCGCTTTTTCACCCTGCTGAGGAGTAGCATAACGATGAATTACATCAACAGCTTGCGTTGCTTTTATTGCCTCTACCATCATTCTACCTGTAGTTGAATGACTTTGATCTACAACCGCTACAGGTATATTACGTACATCCGTATTTATCGCATAGCCAAACAGTAATAATTGAACCAATGGGATCATAACAATCATGGCAAAGGTGATACGATCACGGCTTAATTGTCGTAATTCTTTTATAATTAGCGCTTTGATACGCAATAAACTTAATGTCGCTTGATTCATTACTGCCGACCTTTTCCAGTATTGGTAACAAAAACATCTTCAAGACTGGGGCGTGTAATCGTCATTGTTGCTGTCTGCAATTGAGGAATTTGAACTTTTAGCCATTCGATAGGATTATTAATTTGTTTGGCTATTAACACTCTTAAACGTATACCAAGTTGTGCTGCAGAGCGTACTTCAGGAAGTCGTACAATAATCGGTTTCAACTGCCTTAAATGCTCAGCTTCTACTTCAACAACATTAACAGCCATATTCTCCATAAGCTGCTGTGGAGATCCATCAGCGCGCACAATTCCCGCCTCCATAATTGCAAGACCGTGGCAGCGTTCGGCTTCGTCCATATAATGTGTAGTGACAAGGATGGTTGTTCCTTTATCTGAAAGATCGAACAACTGCTCCCAAAAATCACGACGATTTTCTGGATCAACGGCAGAAGTAGGCTCATCAAGCAACAAAAGATCAGGGTTATGCACTGTGGCCGCAGCTAAGGCCAAACGTTGCTTTTGACCACCACTTAAACTTCCAGCTCGCTGTTTTACTCTCTGATCTAAACCATATACAGCAAGCTGTTCATGAATTCTTGGTTTTAGTACCTTATTCGATAGCCCAAACATTTGCCCCATAAATTCAAGATTTTCATAGATGGTAAGATCTTGGAAAAGAGAAAATTTCTGAGTCATATACCCCATGCGAAGACGGAGTTGTTCGGCTTGTTGAGGAATGGATAACCCCAATACATCTACCTTACCTTGGCTCGGGGTTAACAAGCCTGTTAGCATTCTTAATGTTGTGGATTTTCCACAGCCATTCGGGCCAAGAAACCCATAAATAGCACCTTTTGGCACTGTCAGGTTTAAATTATCAACCGCAACAAAATCACCAAACTTACGAGTAAGACCTTGAGTAACAATCGCATTATCACTCATTACGGCATCTCCACTTGTACAGGAATACCGGCTGGTAGATCTTTACCATCTGGCGGTAGATCGATTTCTGCGAGATAAACTAAACGAGAGCGATCATCACCGCTTAACGCATAATAAGGTGTAAATGAAGGTTGGGTAGCAATCCAGCGCAGTGTTCCCTGATAACTCTTTTCAAGTCCATCAATGTGTACCTTAAGAATATCACCAGCTTTCAATTTAACTCGATAAGGTTCAGGTACATAAACACGTGCGTAAGGGACAGTATGCGCGCTTAAAATTGCAACCGTGTTGTTTGAAGCTACTCTGTCTCCCACATGAAATGGCAAACTTTCAAGTAAACCATCTCGCGTTGCTTTAATCGTATAGTCATTTAATAATTCTTGCTGTAATTGCACTTCAGATTTTGCCGCTAACAGTCCCGCCTGCGCTTGTTTAATGTCTTCTAAACGCTCGCCATTAAGTAATTTTTTGAGTTTATTCTCAGCGACTGTCAATTCAGCTTGAGCTATATCTCTTTGTGCCAAAACACGCTCTCGATCTGCGGCCGAAACAACTCGTTTTTTAAAGAGCTTTTGAAATCGAACATATGCATCTTGTTTTTCTTCGAGATTTGCTTGATTTTGGACAACTAAAGCTTGGGCTTCAGCAATATCTTCTGGCCTAGCACCATTGGTTAAACGCTTTAAATAAAACTCGGCTTGTTGTTGCGATGCACGTGCTTTATCTAATCGACTTTGCTGCTGTAAAGACCTTAAGGTAACGAGCACATCGCCTTTTTTAACGTCACTTCCTTCTTTAATCGGTAACGAGGTAATGATTTCATTAGCGGTTGACGTTAGTTTGATTTGATCTCTTTCCAATGTTCCTAATGCCAACTTACTTTCTTGTTGGGTACAGCCCATCGTTAACGCTGAGATAAATAATAATGTATATAATTTTATTATTAGTCGCATTTACGCATTCCTTTTCAATACACATAAATGTATATACGTATAAAATCACTTTGTATTCAATATGATATTAGAACATCAAAGTCATTTTAAAAGTTATTTATTCATCACACCTTTAGTCGTTCCCTATAACAACTTGCGAATAATTAACTTAAAACCATTAACAACAAAGCCGGCCTTAAGCCAGCTTTGTTGTTGATAGTGATAGAGCGCGATTTTCAACGTTTTCTTAATAACATCAAATCTTTCAACTTCACAGTAATCACTAGCCTGTATAAAGCCATAACTCGTTATTGTTCCAGCGAGTTTTCCATGTACCTAGGGTATGCTCAGGGACTTCTAAGCACTTCCCTGTCGCCAGATCATAATGTTGTTTCAATAATGGTGAGGCGACACATAGCACACCATCTTGATCACCAATAATGCCGCGACTCATGACATAAGCTTCTGCAATAGGATCCCAATTATCAACGGCATAGACCACGTTATTTTGTTTAGGCAGGTAATACAGTGCAATTTGTTGTTGATTCACTAAGGCGGCAATACCAGAGTTAGGAACTAAATCATCTTTATGGCAGATCTTAACCCAACGAAGATCTGATTTTATTGATTGAGGTATTTCCATTACATCACTCATAATTCCTCCTTAATAGGGATACGCTGACCTCTAATACGTTGATATGGTAAAGAGATCTCTTCATCTTTGAGATTGACAAACTGACGAAAGCGGTTCAGTTTTTGCTCTGATGATAAGGTTGTTTTCCATTCACATTGATAACTATTAATAACATGTTCCATTTGCTGTTCTAATGAGGTGTTGATGGCAAGTTTATCTTCAATAACCACTTGTTTGAGATAATCGAGCCCACCTTCTAAATTTTCTAGCCACACTGATGTTCGTTGTAGACGATCAGCTGTTTTTACATAAAACATTAAAATTCTATCGATATAAGCAATCAAGGCGGGTTTATCTAAATCAACAGCAAATAGATCGCCATGACGTGGACGCATACCACCATTACCGCCAACATAGAGGTTCCAGCCCTGCTCTGTTGCAATAATGCCAATGTCTTTACTTTGTGCTTCTGCGCATTCTCGGGTACAACCTGAGACAGCAAATTTCAATTTGTGCGGTGAGCGTAACCCTTTATAACGATTTTCTAATTCAATCGAGAGTGCCATTGAATCATCAACCCCATAGCGACACCACGTCGAACCAACGCAAGATTTAACGGTTCGTAATGATTTACCATAGGCGTGACCCGTTTCAAAACCCGCCTCAATTAACTCAGCCCAAATATCAGGTAATTGTGATAATTGTGCGCCAAACAAATCAACCCGTTGTCCACCTGTGATTTTGGTATATAAATCATATTTTTTGGCCACTTCACCAAGGGTGATTAATTTATCGGGGGTAATTTCACCGCCGGGGACACGAGGCACAACTGAATAGCTGCCATCCTTTTGAATATTTGCGAGAAAAGCATCGTTAGAATCTTGCAGAGGTTGATAAGGTGATTCGAGAACATGCTCATTCCATAATGAAGCAAAAATTGATGCTGCTGTTGGCTTACATATATCACAACCTAACCCTTTTCCATGAGTAGAGAGTAAGGTTTCAAAATCTTGAATTTTTTCCACTTGGCATAAATGGAAAAGCTCTTGGCGAGTATAAGAAAAGTGCTGGCAAACATGATTGTTTACTTCCATTCCCATGCTCGCTAATTGCTCATCAACAATCTGTTTAACCATGGAGCTACAGCCGCCACAACCTGTACCCGCTTTCGTCACTTGTTTAATTTCACCGAGTTCGTGACACCCCTGCTGTACTTGGCTGATTAATGCGCCTCGAGTAACGTTATGACATGAACAAACCACACTATTTTCATCAGTGGATGGCGCTAACATTGAAGTATCAAATAACAGTTGTGCTGGGTGCTCGGTTAATATTATCTGATTTAAATAACATTGTAATAAGGCGTCATAATCGCTGCTATCTCCCACTAAAATAGCGCCTAGAATTTGAGTACTATCAGCATTCACAACTAGCTTCTTGTAACGTCCACCAGCACTGTCTTGCAATACAACTTCTTTCGCCCCTTCAGTGCGCATCTGTGCATCACCGATAGAAGCCACTTCAACGCCTAATAGTTTCAATTTGGTGCTCATATCCGCACCAACAAACTTAGCCTCTGTATCGCTAACTAATTGCGAAGCAACAGTACGCGCCATGCTATAACCTGGTGCAACAAGACCAAAAATTCGAGCTTGCCATAACGCACATTCACCAATCGCGTAAATATGTGCATCACTGGTTAAGCAGGTATCGTCAATCACAATACCGCCACGTTCGCCAATCTCTAATTCACATTGGCGAGCAAGGGTGTCTTGCGGTCTTATCCCTGCAGAAAAAACAATCACATCGACATCTAATGGCGTATCATTTTCAAACCATAAACGATGAGTGGCGGTTTCCCCATCAGTTATCTTTTCTGTACGCATATCTGTGTGGATATGAACGCCTAATTCAGTGATTTTCTTTGCCAGTAAATCACCCGCTAAATCATCTAACTGAACAGGCATTAATCGAGGAGCAAACTCAACGACATGGGTTTCTAAACCTAATAAACGTAAGGCATTTGCCGCTTCAAGCCCAAGTAACCCACCGCCAATAACAGCGCCAGTTTTGGCTTGTGAACAGGCATTCTTTATCGCCGCAAGATCATCAACAGTGCGATAAACAAAGCAATTTTGACGATCGTTGCCTTTAATCGGCGGAACAAATGGTGTTGATCCCGTCGCTAACACTAATTTGTCATAGTCTAAGCTAATCAGCTCAGAGGTAACCACATCACGAATATTAACCGTTTGCTGAGCGCGATTGATCTCAACAACTTGTTGCCCTAGCCGTAAATCTATACCTTGGTTTTGATACCACGACACATCACCCAACATAAGATCTTGTTGAGATTTATCAGCAAACATCGCTGATAATTGCACCCGATCGTAAGCCGCTACCGACTCTTCACCAATAACCGTAATGCAATAGTGTACTAAACCGCCTTTATCGACTAATTGATCAATAAAGTGGTGCCCCACCATGCCATTACCAATCACAATAAGATGTTGTTTATCCATTCCGTTGTTCATATTGCCTCCTTACGCGACTTCTTGCGTTCTTGGCTGAGTCATTGGCTTAACTTTGCAGTGTTTCTCATATAAAAATTGTAAAACTTGCTGACGTAGATATTGATACCGTTCGTTATTTGCGAGAGAAACACGATTTCTAGGGCGAGGTAGATCAACTGCTAATACTTGACCGATTGTGGCTGCAGGACCATTGGACATCATCACAATGCGATCAGATAACAGCACAGCTTCATCCACATCGTGGGTGATCATAATGATGGTATTATTAAGCTCAGCTTGAATTGCCATTAAGGCATCTTGCAGATGTGCTCTTGTCAGTGCGTCTAAAGCACCAAATGGCTCATCCATCAGTAAAACATTGGGCTGCATCGCTAAAGCACGAGCAATCCCTACCCGCTGCTTCATACCACCAGAAATTTCATCAGGCTTTTTGTCACTAGCATGAGTCATTTGCACCAACTCTAAGTAGTGCATCACCTGTTGATTAAGTAAGGTCTTACTCACTTTTTGTTTTTGATGTATCGCGACCTGTTTAAGCGCTAACTCAACATTTTGATAAACCGTTAACCACGGTAATAAAGCGTGATGCTGAAAGACGACCGCCCTATCAGGACCCGGGCCTGCAACTTCTTTATTACTGACAATAACCCCACCGTCGGTTGGCATCTGAAGACCTGCGATTAAATCAAGCACGGTTGATTTACCACAACCAGAATGTCCAATTAAGGAAATAAACTCTCCTTTATTGACAGTTAGATTAACGTCTTTCAAAGCAACAAATTCGCCCGTTGCGACAGGGTAACGCATCCCTAATTGAGTTAACTCAAGTAATGGTTTTTGCATCTTACTTCTCCTTTTTCGCCTTATCGCAACACTTGCTGCTTATCCCATGAAACACGCTTTTGGATCATGAGCATTAATCTATCGAGCATTAAGCCAATAAAACCAATCATCACCACCGCAACCATAATTCGGCTTAACGATGCTGCACTGCCATTCTGAAACTCGTCCCATACAAACTTGCCTAATCCCGGATTTTGCGCGAGCATTTCTGCGGCAATAAGTACCATCCATGCGATACCAATTGATAATCTTAAGCCGGTAAAAATCATGGGAATTGCAGAGGGCAAAACAATCGTTCGGATATGCTGCCAATAAGATAAACGCAATACTCGACTCACATTGACTAAATCTTTATCAACATTCGTTACGCCAACGGCCGTATTAATTAAGGTTGGCCATAAACTGCATAAGGTGACGGTAAGCATTGAATTAAGAAAGGATTTTGCGACTAACGGATCTTTCGTTACGTAACTTGCACTTACTACCATGGTCACTAAAGGCAACCATGCCAATGGTGAAACAGGTTTTAATAATTGAATAATAGGGTTAAACGCCATGTATAACTTGTGATTGAGTCCAAGCACTAACCCCAATGGGATCGCAATAACGGATGCTAAAATAAAGCCACAAGCAACGGTCACTAAACTGGTGACTATTTGATCAAAGAATGTCGCTTTCCCCGTGTAAGCACGCATTTTAATCTTGGCATCAGGATCAGTGGCTAATTTTTTAGCATTACGTTCTTCCTGACGATCATAGAAAGCCTGCTCTTTTTCTCCCTCTTGCAGGTGATCTTCAACCAGTAACACAAACTGTTCAGCAGTTTGCACAGGTCCCGGTAATGAACCAAGTGAAGTTTTTACTTGTAGTGCAGAAAAGTGCCAAATCACGACAAAAAACAAGATACCTAATATAGGTAGTAACCATTCGGTTGAGCGTTTTAACATGACTTTTTGCTCGGGTAATTGTTTAAGAAAACTAATCGTTGCTGACATGATCTCTCCTTAGATCTGCTGATCGCCTTTTAAGCCAATCGAAAATTGCTCGAGATACGCATTAGGGCTACGTCCGTCATAGGTAATATTGTCAATGAAATGATTATGAGGAGGGCGAAAACCCGTTTCGTTATCGACGTCTGAAAAATCTGATTGCTTCATCAGGCCGTCTGAAATCAGCGCATTAACTGCTAATCGATAAATATCAGGACGATAAACTTGTTTGGCGATATCGATATACCAGCTATCAGGTTTTGCTTGTGGTATTTGTCCCCAGCGACGCATTTGGGTTAATGACCAAACAGCATCACTGTAATAAGGGTAAGTTGCGTTATAACGAAAGAACACGTTGAAATCGGGTGCAGGTCTAATATCACCAGCCTCATATTCAAAGCTCCCTGTCATGCTATTCGCTATTACCTTTTCATCTGCCCCTACATACTCACTACGAGCAAGTATCTTTGAAGCCTCAGCACGATTCTCATTTCCATTATGATCAAGCCACGCCGCCGCACGAATTAAGGCTTTAACTAAACGAATATGCGTATTAGGGTTTTCTTTCGCCCATGATTCCGTCACACCAAAGACTTTCTCTGGGTTATTCTTCCAAATATCATTATCAGCAATGATCGGTACACCAATTTTTTTCGCTACCGCTTGTTGGTTCCAAGGTTCACCAACGCTATATCCTTGAATTGTTCCTGCTTCCATAGTGGCTGGCATTTGCGGTGGTGGCGTGACATTAAGTAAGATTTCAGCTTCACGTTGGCCACTGTTATCGCCTTTTTCAGGGGCATAAAAACCAGGATTGATCCCAGCGGCTGCTAACCAATAACGTAATTCGTAGTTATGGGTTGATACAGGGAAAACCATACCCATTTGAAATGGCTTTCCGGTATCTTTGTAATGTTCCAGTACAGGCTTTAACGCTTCAGCTTTAATCGGATGGATAACTTTTCCATTCTCATCAACCGGTAATTGTGGCTTAATTTGTTGCCATACTTCATTGGAAACAGTGATCGCGTTACCATTTAGATCCATGCTAAATGCCGTAATTATCGGTGCTTTGGTACCAATACCGATTGTTGCACCGAGAGGTTGACCTGCCAGCATATGCGCGCCATCTAACTCGCCATCAATCACGCGATCAAGTAGCACCTTCCAATTCGCTTGAGCTTCTAGTGAGACATACAAGCCTTCGTCTTCGAAATAGCCCTTCTCATAAGCAATAGCCAGCGGTGCCATATCCGTAAGTTTAATAAAGCCTAGTTTTAGTTCTTCTTTCTCAGGCTCTCCTAACACCAACGGCGATGCATTGACCGTTAACGCCCCAAACAGCAAAACAGATAAACTGACGCCGTACGATTTTTTGATGAGCTGCATGAGTCCTTTTATAGCCATAATATTTCCTACCCAACTTAAAAATAAAAGCCACTGCTTCGGTTAAGAAACAGTGGCTTCGGTGCCATCCCAAGTACCTTCATGGTAGCTATGGATTTTTATCGCTCTCATCGGTTATTCAAGTGCGACCAAAAATTTTGTGTAAGTGATGCGGTTGCACAACTTACACATTAATTAATCCATCATTTATGCCAATTTTTTTAAAATCGTAAAAAACATTAAAAACAGCTAGTTACGAAGTTTCGATTATTTGTTTTATTAATATTTGCCTTAATATGGTGCAGGTCGCACCAGATAAGTAACAGATAACAAAGTAAATAAAGCTAATATTGTTCGGTTTTCTGTAATGTTGAGATTAAGTTTCTCGCTATTTTCACCATCGGCAAACCATTATCCATCGCCGCTTTTCGTAGTGCGTCATGAGCTTGATTTTCATTAAGACCATGGTGCTTTTGGAGTAAGCCTTTCGCTTTATCGATCCATTTTTTATCCATGATTTTTTGCTCTAAATCTGCAATTTCCTGCGTCAGTTTTATTTGGTTATCACGTACTTGTTTTGCTCGCCCAATCCACGTTTCAAACTCGCAGTCAACCGTTGATGGCAATAATAAATACCCTTCAGGATCTGGTAATATATTGAAAGTATTAATATTAAACTTACGAATAAAAACAATAAGCGGCGTACTATTTAAAGAAGTGAGTTTAATGATCTCTTTTAATTCAGCACAAGGCTGTAGCCATGAGGTCACAATAGTAGCGTCAGGATATTGCGATAACATCCCAGCTAATTGATTAAACTTAACCTCGATAACAACGCGGAAATCAATGGCAACACGCTGCGCTATTTTGCTTTGTTCTTCTTGGCTGTCGCTGCAAATAATAATAGGGATAACTGACATAATCTTTCCTTGATAACAACGTCTTTCTATACAAGTGGTTATTTTCCTATTACGTACACTGCAATTAGACTGCCAACTCTAAAAACATAACTATTAATAAATGTATTTATTTAAAATCAGCCCCTTAAAGCAAACACACTTGCTCAGTTAATTGCCTTGCTGTGCGCTGTAACTGCTCACGTAACGCCACCACATCACCGATGATGATCAAGGCTGGGGATTCACCTTTAAGGTCTTCGGCTAATGCCGCGAGTCCTTTAAGTTGTTCAATATAGACAGCTTGATTAACGGAGCAGCCATGACAGATCACAGCAACAGGCGTCTCTTCACTTAACTTGGCCTCAGTCAATTGGTTTTGTATCTGTTGTGCTTTCTCTAGCCCCATATAAAACACTAAAGTTTGCCCATTCGCGACAAGTTGCGACCACGCATTAAAAGCCCCAGTTGCTACATGTCCTGTGACTAAGGTAACGGAACGCGAAACTTCACGGTGAGTAAGAGGAATACCAGCAGAAGCCGCGCAGCCAATCGCGGCAGTAATACCTGGAATGAACTCATAATTAATATTTGCATCCACCAAGGCTAAGGCTTCTTCTCCTCCTCGTCCGAAAATCAAAGGATCGCCTCCTTTAATTCTCACCACGTACTGTCCTTTAAGTGCTTCTGATATCAAGATCTGATTAATTTCCTCTTGCGATAAACTCGGTTTACCACAACGCTTACCCACATAAATGTGGATAGCTTCAGGGTTGGCTAACGCAATAATATCTTGGCTAACTAAACGGTCATAAACGACAACATCGGCTTGCTCAAGTGCGCGTAATGCTTTTATCGTTAATAAATCAGGATCGCTCGGGCCTGCTCCCACTAAACTTACAAATCCGCGATCAGGCTTACGACTTGTCGATGAAAGCGGTCTCAGTACCTTTTTATACCCCTGATCGTCATGAGGCTGGAATCGGCTTTTTAATACTTGTTTAGCGGTACGTTTGATTGTTGAAAAATCATCCATGATTTCATCCTTCATTTATAATTGAACAGTTGGAATAAGTTGCTGACTTTCAAAAAAATGTCGTTCAACTTGAGGTAGGCAAGTACCACAATTAGTACCGCATTTTAATTGCTTAGTAAGATCGGATAATGATGTGATGTTATTGGTGACAATCGCTTGCTCAATCATCAGATCCGTAATTTGAAAACAACTACAGACAAGCGTTTGTTTACTATGCTGACAACCTAGAGCTTCAAGCACATCAGTCATCACAAAGGGTTGATTAACACTGTTTACAAGAGTCGTCATATCAACATTAATTGGCTGATTACTAAAAAGATGGATCGCCGTAATATTCAATTTAACATCAGGGTTAATAACCTTGGCTAATTGCACTAAGGCAAACCCCCACTTTTGTTCTACTAATAAATACTGCTGTTTAGATCCAGATAAAGATCGCAATAGCGCCGTTTTGTCTAAGCAAGCCATACCTGCATATCGCCAAATCCCTTTCTGCTGATAATGTGCATTCTGGTACGTTTGGAAACTGGCATATTCATAATCCAATTGTGCTGGAATATCCCCTAGTGACACGCCATGAAATTCCATCGAGATCGGTGTTAGTTTTACTTGTGCGGACTTAAAACTTGGTTGACCCGAAATAGGATCACAAGCCACAATCACACTTTGATTGATAGCCGATTTCGCACCGTATTTCCCAGCCCAATGCATAGACATAAACACTTGCTGCTGACTAAGTGTCGAATCAAAAACAACCCGAGCAAGGTGTTTATTCAAACCTTGATAGCTCTCAAGCGATTCAATACAAACAAAGTCACCATCAACTAACCCAACATGTTTTGCACAGGTTGGATGAATGTAAAGACTCGGCTCGACTTCAGACTGTGCCAATACTGGAACATGCCCAGTTCGTGTCATGGTATGCCATTGATCACGTTGTCGACCAGTGTTAAGCCAGAAGATCGATTGAGAGGAATCTTGCGCTAACATCACATTTGACAACGTGTTTTCAGTTGGTGAAGGCGTAACGACTAATTGGGCCTTTCTGGTTGGAGTCGAGAATAAAGGAAGGTCATTGTGTTGTTCAAATACGCCATTACTGGTCGAATTGAGGGGCCATTGCTGCGGCTGCCACGTTTGATAATCATCATCGCTAAGCAATGCTAAACATGAAATATCAAATAACAAGTCAGTGCTATTGTTAATACCACTCAAAGCGGCATGTTCACGAAAAATATCGGCTTCTGATTGATAATCAAACGCTTTGCTAAAACCTAACTGCTTCGCCACATCACATATAATTTGCCAATCGGCTTTGACCTCACCAGGCATTGCTGTAAATGCCCGTTGTCGACTCATCATACGCTCTGAGTTTGTCACCATGCCTGATTTTTCACCCCATGCAGCTGCTGGTAATAAGCAATCTGCATACGCTGCTGTATCTGATTCAGGTGTAATATCAGAGACAATCACATATTCACACTTTTCTAATACTCGGCGTACTTGCTCGTTATCTGGCATTGAAATCACAGGGTTAGTTGCCATGATCCACAACACGCGGATATCACCGTTTTCTACGCTTTTAAATAAATCGACCGCTTTATGCCCTGCCGTTGTTGCGATATTAGGCGCTTGCCAAAACGCTTTAACTTGCGAAATTGAAGTCTCATCAAAGCCACGATGAACGGCGAGTTGATTAGCAAGCCCCCCAACTTCTCTTCCTCCCATCGCATTAGGCTGGCCTGTTATAGAAAAAGGACCACAACCTTGTTTGGCCATTTTTCCACTAACTAAATGGCTGTTAATAATGCTATTGGCTTTATCTGTACCACAACTTGCTTGATTCACCCCTTGGCAAAACACAGTTACAGCACGCGGCGCTTCCTTCATCCACTGGTAAAATGTTGCTAGTTGCTCAATCGCAATGCCACTACTTCGACTTACTTCAAGCAATGAATATTTATCTTTCATTACCTCTTGCTGTAATGCATCAAAACCTTCAGTTACCTGAGCAATAAAATCACGATCAATAGCGTTGTTTTCTATAAGGTAACGAATTAATCCATTGTAAATATCAATATCAGTATCATTGGCCAATGCTAAATGTAAATCCGCTTGTTCTGCTGTTGCCGTTTTACGCGGATCTATCACCACAATTTTTAATAATGGATTTTGTTTTTTTGCTTGTTGAATACGTTTAAAAACAATGGGGTGAGTCCACGCTAAATTAGAGCCCACCAGCACAATTAAGTCCGTATTGTCTAAATCGCTATAATTGGTAGCAACGATATCTTCACCGAATGCTCGGTTATGTGCAGCAACAGCAGAAGCCATACATAACCGAGAATTTGTATCGACATGGCTACTACCAATAAAGCCTTTCATTAATTTATTGGCAACATAATAGTCTTCCGTCAATAACTGACCTGATAAGTACATACCAATGGCTTCAGGACCGGATTCTGCTATCACACGGCTAATGGTTTCAGCTATTTGACTTGTTGCCTGATCCCACTCGACAACCTCTCCTTTAATTTGAGGATATAACAATCGATTAGGTTGGCTCATACTGGCTGCGAGTGACGAACCTTTTACACAAAGTGCACCACGATTTGTTGGGTGAGATACATCACCAATAATCTCAGACTGCTTTGTTACAACGCCACAGCCAACACCACAATATGGGCATGCTGATTTAATTCCTTGGCTAATCATCCCTTCCCCTTAACAATATCGCACTGCCACTGAAATAAAAAAAACGCTTATCCCGGGAAGAGATAAGCGCCAATGCTTAACGTAATAGTGATGTGCAATAAGATTAATGCAGTGAGTATGCCAACATGAAAAAATATAATATTACTAATAAATAACAGTAAGTTAGTTACCATTCATTTGGTTTTTAAATTCTACCGTAAGTACCCATAGCACCAATATAATGCTTCATTGCACAACGATGAGTCATCAAGATACAGGCTCTGGCCACGTCATATCATCAACACGTTCATCCGCAATATAAAATAGACGAGTAGCAGGAGTAATAGGTTGGTTTAAAGGTGGATTGACTTGAATGCCCTTACCATCTTCATAGGCAATAAGGATAGCATCGTGCTGATATTTAAAATGCTCAAACAATAACGCAAAGGTCGTTGGTTGTTGTGTCGTTGGGTAATCGATTGCATATTGAGTCATCCCCTTATCCGTACTCAATAGCTCTTGATGAAGCAAACTCGAACCCGGATCGACGGCTGATTTAGCAAGCATTTCAATCGCAACCGAAGGAATACATTCCGCATTAGGACAATGAAGCTTTAATAAATCGCTCAGTCCCTCATCATCAAAATAAGCCAGTAAGTGTGCATTTGGATTACGACCTGCCGCAAATAATGCCGCAGTTAAGGTTATGTCATCATGTAGCGCATCAACAATAATACAACTAGCTTTATCTAGACTGGCTCTCGCCATTTCTTCTGCATTGGTATAGCTAGTGACACGGACAAATTCAATCTTATCAGGCATAGGGTTTTCGATTTCAGAACGCGTGCATAACACAATAGTGCGACGCCCTGCTTCTTCATGTAGTAACATTCGCAACATGCTAAGCGTTCGATTTTCATTCCAGCCCAACAGTAAAATATGCTGTTCCATTTGAAGACTCCTTTTTCCTAACATGCCACGTCGCCAAACGCTCACGAACAAGGTTGCTACCCGACCAACAACAATCGCAAATAGCCCTAAACCACCCGGAATAATAAATAGCGCAGCCACCCATTTACCTAGTGCGGTTTCAGGGGAGTGATCGCCATAGCCCACGGTAGAAGCTGTTACGACTAAGTAATAAAAGAAAGTGGAGAAAGAACTACTTAATTGTTTTTCACCCACAAGGAATAGTAGCAACCAACTTATTGCGATGTATAAACCCGTGATAACTGCAATATTTCGCCCAGTTAATTGAGAGAAATATTTTACCGTGATCCGTTGTAGGTATAACCACAGACCCATATTCACCCCACACTAAAATAAATATAACCCTCATATTTAAGCGTAGCTTGTTAGAGATAAATATTTAAAAGGCGTGCTTAATTTGTAAAGCATTTAAATATCACTCAAAGTAAATAACTAAAATCAACCGCTAATAATGAAACATTAAATAATACATATTATTCACAACAACGTCTTTAATTAGCATTTAATTCTATTATCGATTGCTGTATATTGCTTTTTTTTATCAGTATGAGGATATTAATCTCCGTGTTAATTACGCCGCCTTAGTTTCTCCCCCCTTTAGCTATCACAGCTAACTTAAGCACAATACTATCTTCGGTATTTGGCTTTTTCTTTGCGCTATAAATTTATGTCCTCAGGGCTGATTTCTCGCGCCTAAAATTTATCAAACAAACATAAGACTCATACCTGATCTCTTTCAGGTGCGTGTTGACGTGTAAATATTGAGAATTCAATGTTCAAAAATTTAAAACTCGACTGGACGTCTAATATTCGTGGTGACTTACTTGCAGGGATCGTTGTTGCTTTAGCATTAATCCCTGAAGCGATTGCCTTTTCTATAATTGCAGGTGTTGACCCCAAAGTAGGACTATACGCCTCATTTAGTATCTCTGTTGTCATTGCCATTACAGGTAGTCGTTCAGGCATGATCTCTGCTGCAACGGGTGCTATGGCGCTGTTAATGGTGACTTTAGTCAAAGAGCATGGACTAGAATACTTACTTGCTACAACAGTGCTAACCGGTATTTTGCAACTTTTAGCCGGCTATTTAAAATTGGGGGAATTAATGCGTTTTGTTTCCCGAGCCGTTATTACAGGCTTCGTTAATGCATTAGCCATTTTAATTTTTATGGCGCAATTACCCGAATTAACCAATGTTACATGGCATGTATACGCATTAACGGCGGCAGGTCTTGGTATTATTTATCTATTCCCTTATATCCCAGTTATTGGAAAATTAATCCCATCACCACTTGTCTGCATTATAACCTTAACCACTATCTCCATTATGTTCGGAATAGATGTACGTACTGTGGGTGATATGGGTAACTTACCCGATACTCTTCCCATTTTTCTATGGCCAAATGTGCCTTTAAATTTTGAAACCCTGAGTATTATTTTCCCTTACGCGATAGGACTTGCCGCCGTCGGTTTATTAGAATCAATGATGACAGCAACTATCATTGATGATCTCACCGATACAGCAAGTAATAAAAACCAAGAATGTAAAGGTCAAGGCATTGCCAATATTTTTACAGGCTTGCTAGGTGGAATGGCGGGATGTGCCATGATTGGACAATCCATAATTAATATAAAATCAGGTGGACGAGGAAGACTGTCTTCTTTAGCTGCTGGTGTTTTTTTATTATTTATGGTGGTTTTTCTTGGCCCTTGGATAAAACAGATCCCAATGGCTGCATTAGTTGCTGTGATGATCATGGTCGCTATCGGTACTTTTTCATGGCGTTCGATATTGGATCTTAAAAAGCACCCACTATCGACTAACCTTGTCATGCTAGCGACAGTCGGCATTGTTGTCGCAACCCATAATTTGGCTATAGGCGTATTAGTCGGTGTAATACTTGCGTCATTGTTTTTCGCGCACCAAATTAGCCATATGACAGTTCAGAAAAGTGATCTACCGAAAAATAAATCCCGAGAGTATGCCGTAATTGGACAAGTCTTTTTTGCTTCATCCAATAAGTTTATCGAGTCATTTGATTTTAAAGAAATGATAGAGACGGTAACGATAGACTTATCATCTGCGCACTTCTGGGACGTTTGTTCGGTAACAGCATTAGATAAAGTCATTCTCAAGTTTCGCCGTTCAGGGATTCATGTCGACCTCATTGGAATGAACTCGGCATCCCGTACCATTGTCGATAAATTCTGCATACACGATAAACCAGACGCTCTTGATGCACTGCTGACTGGGCATTAACAACAATCATTAGTTAGAATATGATTATATAATCAGTGAGTTAGTGAAAAACTGACTCGCTGATTTTTTTAATAAAAACACACTAAATTTTGGCAATTATCTGCCTCCCCCTCGCCATGAACTTAACAATGACTATCTTCGTCTTCATATTCGATTCACGTTTGTCATTTCTTTGTGATACTCGCTTTGCCCTTGCTCTAGTCTATTTACAGCCCTAGACACCTCGTTTATTGTCTGCAATAAAACAACAGTCAATTACATAGTTATGAAGAAATATGGTCTTATAGGCGCAGTAGCACTAATTACGATTTGCTGCTTTTATTACAATAAAACCGAACAACCGACGGCTAATATTGCGCATTTTTCTAAGCAAGAAAAAACACTGCAATCAAAGTTAGAACTTGATATAAACCAAAGCATTCTAGAGCAGGCAAAAAAGTGTATTAATAAAACACCAACAAGAAAAAACTTTCATTGCCCGATTGATATCAATACTGCTGAAATCGCAATAAATGGAAAACTAAACATTATACGAACAGGTAATCATTACGATATTCATACCACAGATTTTGTTTATAACGATAAAGCAAGCAAAATACAGACCTCAGTAACCACCGAAGATCAGGGCTTTTATCAAATTAACGATGCCTTACAAATTGTGAACTTTCGCCTTACTTTTCATCAAGGTGATAAACATTGGTATAGTGAATCAACCAAACCATTTACGTTTTCTGAGTCTTCAGATAATGCGATCAAAATTGTAAAAGGCTCAGCAAGAAACTATGGTTGTAACAACTCCTATTTTGATTGGCATTCAAGCAATCAGAAGGTGTTAAACGCCTAATATCAAGCAGCCCAATTGTTCCCCCGATTGGGTTGCTTGATACCTTAACTATTAATCATAACAATGGGTTTTATAGCTACGTTTTTGTTGGGTAGTTAAGATGCGACAGAGTCGTTCGTTTTTGGACATAAATGAGCTAGCAAAGATGCTAGCTTTTAAACCAAAAGGCAATGTTAAGCAAATACTCGTAAGCGGTGACCGTCTGGGTCTAATGCAACAAAGTTAACGCCATATACAGATTCTTCACGTTCTTGAGCAAATACTACACTCTGCTTTTTCCATTGCTCGAACAGGTTGTCTAGCTCGACGCGACTCGTTGCTGGGATAGAAAGCTCCGTGCCGCCGCCTCGAACTTGGCTACTTGGTGTTAAAGCATCAGCTTGTTTAAGAGTAATCTTCACGTTTTCAGCAAACTCTACAACTGCGAAAGTTGGTGACAAAAGCTTTGGTTGGCACTCGAATACACTCTCATAAAAAGCCATGCTAAGTTGGACGTCTTCTACATAAAGAACAATAGAATCAATTGCTAACATAGTAATTACCTTCGTTTCATAAATTGCGGAATCAAGTATATCCAAAAGTGCTGACAGTTTTTGTCAGTAGAGAATACGCTTATGCTTGATGCCCTCCAAGGCTTCCCATTCAGTGAGTAGAGCGTGACGAGAGCGCTTGTATTTCGAATCAAGTTGAGAAGTCGAGTGGATTCTATCAAGTCGGAAATTACGGAAGTCGTCTCGTGCTTCGCACCATGCAACCAAAATAGAACGTTGCTCAAACATACCTATGAGAATTGGCCACACAATCCTTTTGCTGATAGAGCCTTTGGCATCTTCGTAGACAATTTCAACTTTATGCTCTTTCTGAATCGTTGATTTCAACTCATTTAGAGAGATCATAAACTTCGGAGCGTTGAGAGCTGATGCAACTCTAATGACGCTCTCAATATGTTTAGCTTCATGATCGGTGGGTAACACTGCTGAGATTTTAGAAAGTGCGTTAATGGCAGCCTCGCTAAACTCTCCGTTAGCTTGCTTTGCCACCCATTCCGCTCCTAACCTGAGGGCTTCAAGCTCTTCTAAGCTAAACATCATTGGCGGTAAATCAAAGCTAGGTTTTAAGATATACCCCAGACCAGTTTCTCCTTCGATATCGGCACCTTGAGCTTGTAAAGTAGCAATATCACGATAGATAGTGCGCACACTTACATTAAGCTGACTAGCCAATTTCTCAGCGGATATTGGGTATTTATAGCGTCGTAGTAGTTGGAGAAGCTCTAAAAGGCGTTGACTTCGAGACATTGTAGAACCCATGAAATATACAATAGGTGTAATGTACTAAAAGAGGAACAACAGTTCATGTTATAAAAATATGCGTGCAAGACTCAGCAATAAAATTTTCTGCCGTCTTTACTCTCGAAACTCATAATGGGGCAATTCCTAGTTAGATGAATTACTAATTCATAATGTAGAAAGACATCGTTTCAGCATGACAGATGTTGCTGTATCTCTCCTCTTTAACTTCAATTCGCAAAGAAACCGCGACTACCAAAGAAACACATTTTCCTTACTTAAAGCCACCAAAAAGTCAGCTAGTAACAAGCAAGGTAGATGTTACACATTTAGATCTACATAACACCTAATACACTCTTTATTTTTGCCATAATAATTGCGTCTTATTGATTTTTTATACTAAAAATAACAATGACATATTTATGATAATTATTTAATTTTATTTATACTTAACATGTATAAACTCCATTATTTTGCATTGTTCAATTATCAATAAACAACGTAAATATAATCATGACCATACATAACAGAAGGGATACGAATGTTTAATCTTCCAAAAGTACTGAAATGGGTATTTAGCTTCGCTTTACTGCTCCAACTGACCGGTTGCGGTATTAATACAATTCCAACGCTCGATGAACAAGTAAATGCAGACTGGGCACAAGTTGAAAATAATTACCAACGCCGTGCTGATTTGATCCCGAACCTTGTAGCAACGGTGAAAGGCTATGCTAGCCATGAAAAAGATACATTAACGGCTGTTACAGAAGCACGTGCAAAAGTCTCTTCTATGCAGGTTACCCCTGAAACATTAAACAACCCTGAAGCCTTTAAAAAGTTTGAAGCAGCCCAAGGACAACTAAGCAGTGCGCTATCTCGTTTAATGGTTGTATCTGAGCGTTATCCTGATTTAAAAGCCAATGAGCAATTTATCGCACTACAAGCACAACTTGAAGGCACAGAAAACCGTATTGCCGTTGCTCGTCGTGATTACATTAATAGTGTTAAAGCCTTTAATACAGAAATTCGTACTTTCCCAGGTCGTATCTGGCATTGGATCATGTATAGCGATTTAACCGTTAAACCAAACTTCTCAGCAACGACACCCAATGCTGATGTTGCACCTAAGGTAGCATTCTAATGATAAAAAAAGTCCTGTATTTTACCGGACTCTTGTTGCTAGTTAGCCAAGTTTGCTTTGCACAACCCACCTTCCCAAAACTGACGGGACGTGTGGTGGATGATGCGCATATCCTTAATGCTTCGCAAACAAAACAGCTAGAGCAACTGCTTGCGGATGAAGAGAAACAATCTTCAAACCAAGTCGTTGTTGTTACCATTCCATCAACAGATGGGATCCCTATTGCCGATTATGGGTATCAACTCGGTCGTCAATGGGGTATTGGCAATAAAGAGCATGATAACGGTGTGCTATTAATTGTTGCCTATAACGACAAGAAAATCCGGATTGAAGTCGGTTATGGCTTAGAAGGTGCACTGCCAGATGCGACAGCCATTAGTATAATCAACCACGAAATAAAACCTGAGTTTAAATCAGGACAATTTGCCAAAGGGATTGAAAATGGCGTCTTAGCGATCCTTGGTGCAATTAAAGGTGAATATAAGCCTGTGGTTCAAGAAGAAAAACCGTCTTATGATCTTTACCTATTCATACTCTTTGTCATCGTGATTCAAATTATCGCTTTTAGCCGACGCAGAAGTAATCGTTCACAATATTATCGTCGCAATGGTGATGTATTCACCAGTGGTGGTTTTGGTTCGGGGAATTTTCCTCGCTCTGGCGGTAATGGTGGTGGCTTTGGCGGAGGCAGTAGTGGTGGTGGTTTTAGTGGCGGCGGCGGTGGCTTTGGTGGCGGCGGCGCATCAGGAGGATGGTAAATTTGAAGTTATTTACTAAAGAACAACTAGAAACAATCAGCCAAGCAATTGGGGAAATTGAAAAAACAACCGATGCTGAATTAATGACTGTTGTTGCAACTAAAGCCGACGACTATTATTTTGTACCGACATTATGGGCAGCAATTATTGCGTTATTTATTCCCGCCCTACTCAATTTTTTACCTTTTTGGTTAGAGTTAAACGATGTTCTATTATGTCAGTTAGTCGGCTTTATCGCGTTTACCTTGCTATTTAGGATCCCTGCGATTAAATATCGCCTGGTGCCAAAAGCAGTGAAACATCGTCGTGCTAGCCTTGTGGCAAGAGAGCAATTTCTCGCCAATGGTATTCATCGTACCAAGCAGCATTTAGGCGTGATGATTTTTGTGTGTGAAGCCGAACATTACGTTGAAATCTTAACGGACTTCGGTATTAGTGAACAAATTAGTGATGAAGCATGGAGTTCTATTGTTGCTGATTTCACAACCAATGTTCGCGCAGGAAAAACCTATGAAGGCTTTCTGCAGTGCTTAGAGCAATCAAGCAAGTTACTGGCTAATGCTTATCCATTAACTGAAAATAAAAATGAGTTACCTAATTGCTTAGTCGTGATTAGTTAGTCTCAGATACCACAACCAAAAGGCGCTCACTGAGCGCCTTTTTTATCACTATACTTTATGGATAAATGAATATTGTTGATGAAAAAGCGTATCCATTTTCTGCGCGTAGGTATTTAACATATCGACGGCTGCAGCAAAATGATATTGATCGTCAGCAGGATGAGATAACACTGTATCGTCAATTGTTACCTTCATCTTATTTTGATATTGAGAATGGTAGGCCACTTCTGTGGTTAGCTCAATGTTCACATTCGTATCAAAATAGGTCGTTTCTAATCGCATTTTTTCATGTGCAGGTAGCGTTTCATTGGCTTCTTTTACCATTTGACTCAGCTCTTGCTTCACAGCCGTTGTGATCTGATCTGTGTCCGTCATGATCATCAAGATGGGCGTCTTATTATCTGCATCTGAAATCGTAACTGTCGTCGTTAACTGTTCATCGTAAACGTCACCTAATCTAACTTCACCACTTGGTTCGTTAAGAATATTTTGTGAGGTCAGCAACTGGTAAAAAGATTGTCCACCTATCACGATAGCACCAACAACAATGCCTAAAGCTATAATCCATGTGCTTTTCATAAAAATACATACTATCAATTAGTTATATTTATTATATTAGTCTCTAGCAAAGCTCATTTCGTGAGTGAAATCACGTTATTTCGTTTTGTAGAACCACAACTGACTATATGATCAAAAAATACATAGCTTATTTTATAAATCACTAATAAAATCATAATCTTGTCTATTTTAAATATAATTGAAATCTTCAATTTCAACTCTCTCTATTTCATATGAGAAAAAATAGTATCTACGACATTACTTTTTATTTTAATTCTACGATTTTAATTCTAAGGATTGAAAAATAGAGAAATACCCCAAGATATAGGATGTAAGCAGAGCATAATAAAACTATAAATACATTCTTATCGCTTTTATTCATGCCTAAATCTGTCTTAAAAAACAACAAAAATACAACATCTTAAGGCAATCGTTGTATCCTATTTTAAATTTTCTTTTATGCTCAATGAAAGAAAATACTTGGAAGGACATTATTGTGAATACAAAAACAACAAACGTGGTTCATGCGTCTTCATTTAACGCGCCAGTCGCAAAGAAAGTACCACATGAAATGACCATCCATAATGATACACGTACTGATAATTACTATTGGATGCGTGATGATAAACGCTGTGATCCTGAGATCATTGCCCACTTAAACGCAGAAAACGCCTATACCGATGCTGTAATGGCGCATACAGAAGCATTACAACAGCAGCTTTTTGAAGAAATTAAAGGCCGTATTGTAAAAGATGATAATTCAGTCCCCGTAAAACAAGGCAATTACTTCTATTCCAGCGAAGTAACGGGTGATAATGAATATCCTGTTTCAGTTCGAGCAGACGATTTTGAAGGAACGAATAAAACCGTATTGCTTGATATTAACGAACTGGCTAAAAACCACGAGTACTATAACGTTTCAAGCCTGAGCATTAGCCAAGATGAAAATTTACTGGCTTATGGTGAAGACACCGTTAGCCGTCGTATTTACACTATCAAAGTAAAAAACCTGGCTACGGGTGAATACCTTGCTGATGAAATCACAGGCACCAGTGGATCCATTGCGTGGCAGAACGATAACAAAGCGTTTTATTACATCAAGAAAGATCCGCAAACCTTATTGGGGTATCAAGTATTCCGTCACCAATTAGGTACAAACCAGACTGAAGACGTGTTGATTTTTGAAGAAAAAGATCAAACGTTTTATACCTCAATAGGTAAAAGTAAAGATAACGAATTGGTGTATATTTGGCATTCAAGCACTGAAACCAGTGCTGTTTCTATTATCGATGCTAACGATCCAAACGCTACGGCAAAACCATTCTTGGCGCGTGAAGAAGGCTTAGAGTACAGTATTTCGAAACTTGGGCAGCAATTTTACGTGTTGACCAATTATAAGGCTGTTAACTTCCGCTTAATGAAGGTTGATACCGATCAAATCGGTGATAAGTCAAAATGGCAAGATGTAATAGCACCTGCTGAAGGTGTGATGCTAGAAGATTACGAATTATTTGATAACTACCTTGTATATCAGCAACGTTCAAATGGTTTAACCCATGTGACAGTACGTCAATTAGATACCAATGAAGAGCGTGAATTACACTTTAATGATGAAGCATTCACCGCTTTCTTCTATGGCAATAAAGAGCTTAATACCAATAAACTCCGCCTTTACTATTCAAGTATGACAACGCCAGCGTCTCACTTTGATATCAACCTTGATAACAGTGAGTTCGACCTTTTAAAACAGGCTGAAGTACTAGGCGATTTTGAAGCAAGCAACTATCAATCAGAGCGATTAATGATCAACGCTCGTGACGGTAAGCAGGTACCTGTTTCTTTGGTTTACCGTAAAGATTTATTTAAAAAAGATGGCACCAATCCGCTTTACCAATATGGTTACGGTTCTTATGGTTCAACCATTGATCCTAGTTTTTCATCATCACGTTTAAGCTTGCTTGATCGTGGTTTTGTCTATGCTATCGCGCATATTCGCGGCTCTGAAATGCTAGGTCGCCCTTGGTATGAAGATGGAAAGAAACTCACCAAGCAAAACACCTTCAATGATTTTATTGATGTAACAAAAGCACTTATCGAACAAGGTTACGGTGCGAAAGATAAAATCTTTGCTGTTGGCGGCTCTGCAGGCGGTTTGTTAATGGGCGCGATTGCTAACCAAGCGCCTGAATTATATTGCGGTATTGCAGCGCAAGTGCCATTTGTTGATGTGGTAACGACCATGCTGGATGAGTCTATTCCATTAACGACAAACGAATATGACGAATGGGGTAACCCTAATCAGAAAGAGTATTACGAGTACATGTTAAGTTACTCGCCATACGATAATGTTGGTCAGCACGACTACCCAAACATGCTTGTGACAACAGGGCTACATGATTCACAGGTACAGTATTTTGAGCCAATGAAATGGGTAGCAAAACTGCGTGAGATGAAGACAGACAACAATCGTTTACTGTTTAAAACCGATATGGAAGCAGGCCACGGTGGTGCGTCAGGTCGTTTTAAAGCACTCCACGAAGATGCATTGGAATATGCTTTCTTCATCGACCTTTTAAATGAGAAAACGTTGAAGAGTTAAGACGTTTCAATCGTTATAAAACATCAAAGCCAGCAAATATGCTGGCTTTTTTTATTCAATTTGTATCGAATCAATGTGCTCAATACAAATTTTCTGTATATCGCTGTCAGTTAAAGCCACTTGGGTTAAACCACACAAGTGCGTGCCATCTGTTAACGTTTGATTGTGCTTACAGGTTTTGCACACGCCAAAGGATTTGCACTGATTTTGCTGCTGAATCGCGGCTAAAAGGCTTGTAAGTTGTTGCTCTAATAGTTCGCCATCCAATCCACACTCATCTCCCCTACTGTCTTGCCATACCTTTTTCAAAAGTTGTGATGGTTGAATGACAGCGATTAAACTCTCACCTTGCTCTGTGACAGTAAGATGAGTGATCCGTTTGTCATCAGGGTCAATGCTTTTTCGGACATAGCCTTTACTTTCCAGTACTTTCAAGCTTTGTGACACCGTCCCTTTTGTTAAACCAAGGTATTCAGTGACAGCTTTTGGTGTATTGGAAAATCGATTACACACCGACAAATAATACAATGCATCTAATTGCACAGGCTGCAGCCCATGTTCAACTAAACACGTTCTCGTCTCGTTACGGATCAAATTTCCGAGCCGCTCAAGTAACTGATGGATAAGTGTAATATTCATAACTTAATAGTATCGACTCAAAACAATATTGACAAGCTGATTAATGCTCTGCTAAACCTAGTATAGTATCGAGTCGATACAAACTTAAGGATTTAGCATGATGACTATTAAAAATACGATGCCTACACTTTTAGCACACACACTTTCAGCGGTATTGTTTATTGGCGCATCAAGCGTAATGGCGCATTCTAACGGCATTAAAGCTTCCGCCAATAATGCTAAGGATCCCGCGTTTGATATCGTACACGCTAAAATCACAACACAAGGCGATCTTGCAACTTTTCACATCGCGGTATCAGGCATGGCAGGCAAGGTAAAACCGACACCAACGGGAAAATTAGCCGGTAGTGACGTTTTTTCTTATGTCTGGCCAACCACGTTAAACCCTGCTGAAGTTGGTTTTGAAAAAGATACTGGTATTCTTGCATTAGCTGTCACGTCACATCCAGATTTTGATGACACCCCTCTTTATGACGAGAACGGTGATGGTAACAATGCTAATGATGGTAATGTTTGGCACAGTCACTGGGTTGTGCTAAAACCGAATGATAAATGTGGTAAAGGATCATTGGGAGTGGTTGATATTCCAAAAGGTGAAAAACCCAAAGTACCCAAAACATGGCCTGGCTTACCATTGCTTATTGATAGCCCAAATGCTACACCGCAATTTAAAGGAGATAGCCTAAATGTCACAATTAAAATCGACAATATTACAAGCTTAAAACTGGCGAAATTCGATGGCGTCACATCTGGGTTACGGGTCAATGAAAGTGCTCATGCGCCACTATTATGCGTGAAAGATGTGTTTGATGTTGCTTCAGGCGATCTAAGCCTGCCAGGCTTCGTAAATAAATAAGTGTCAACGCATTAATATTATGGCGTGTTTTAGAGTAAAGAAGCACTAAACACGCCATGCTGACTTATCTCAATTAACTCAATGCAGGGCTAAACTTCGTCCACCCCATTAGTAACAAACAAGCAAAGAACGCCCATACTAATGCTGCCAATGATAGTGTCCAAACTAACTCATATTTATAACTAAAGTAATAAACAGCAATAAGGTATGCCGCATAAGGGATTAACGAATAGAGTCCAAACAATGCGGTCATACGTAAATCTGCCATGGTGCGTTCTGTGCCGACGATATAGTGCGCGATTAAAGCAAAGGTAGGAAATAACGGCACTAAGCCTGAGATATAAAAGCTCTTACTTTTAGAAAGTAACGCAATGAGCAAAACAGCAAAAGCCCCTAACAAACACTTGAAAAATAACGCTACCATCAATGATCTTCCTTTATCAGATCGCAGTGATCACTTCTTAGATAGCAGCAATTTACATTAAAATTCTAAACAAGAGTTAATAGTAAAATGTTACGCCTTATTAACTGTTTAAATACGCTTTGCACCCAATGCTTGAGCAATACAGAACTTAGCTACCAGCTTATGAAAAGGTTTAATGAACGCCATGTATAAACGTCCAGATCGTGTTTTTAAATTCACCAATGTTGAAACCGCGTATTCTCTTTCAGAAAGCTTTAATACGGATAACCACATATCCATATTTTTCTCATAAGCTGCTGCAACTACCTCCATTTCCGATACCGATTCAAACACAAGAAAACCAGCTTGTTTACCTGTGGCTATTTGCTCTTTTGGTAACGACATTTCCGTTGCGCCCGCTGAAAAACCCAGCCAACCCATGATCTTATTTCTTATTTTCATTGCAATAATCACAGGCTTAGGTAGATGTGAAAAAATAGCATAATACACATCAATGGCATTTAAGTTTTGTTGACTAATATTGACGGAAAAGGAATCACGATAATAGCGGCCTTTTTCATTGCCTGAGATCCCAGCTGAACTTGGAAAGGTGATTTCTTTGATCATTGTAAGCTCTCCCTGATAAACATATCTCTACATTAACAAATATTCCATTTCCAGATACTTGGGATAAGTGGTGTGAACGCACATTCCTAAATGATATTTACAATTAACCTACATCATCGTTTCTACACTTTTTTCACCTTGGTACTTTTATCCTGCCCTAACACTTAAATAAACTATTTTTATCTTAGGATTACAATGTCAAAACTGACCTTATCAAGGCTATTACTACTCATTGGCTCAATCTTTTTTCTAGGCAGTATGGGGCTAACGTTAAGCCATATTGGAGATCCCCATTACCAAATACACAGTTGGTATCACTTCTTTCGAGAAGCAACCAGTAACTTGATTTTATTAGCGATGGTTTACCTGATTTACTTTGGCTCAACTACATGGCGAACGCCAACATCGTGGAAAATCTTATTTGTGATTTTTGCCGCTTTCTTTTTACCGTATTGGATTGGTGCGCCTTTTAATGAAGCATTAAGTGCGCCACACTTTCGTGCTGTCATAACACATATATTACAAGCAGGATTAATGTATAGCTCTCTTTTAATTGCTCATTCGGAATTCAAATAATTAAGTATAAAATGGTTGAACTTTACCAACCTCTTAATGCTCGCGCTTAAAAATAGATACAAGTTAACTAAAATATAGTCATTTATTAATTTTACATTCGTAGTGAAAAAATTTTAATCTATTGTCTAATACCTTTACCTGTTACACACAGAAACACTTTATTCATAAATAGTCACAAAAAGCACGCCATCCTTTCTATAAATGAAAATACTTTTAATAATATTAAATGCAATTAACAAAGAAAATATTAGGTCTTAAATATTAATGTTCTGTTCAGGCTTCATTAAACAAAACACTGTTTAATTTGATTTTTAATATTCAATTGTAATTGAAAGAAAAATATCCATAACTAAAAATATAAATATCTATAAGGTTTATCAAAAATGTCTCAACAAGCCATCGCATCAAGCGCGGTATTTAAACGTGGATCATTTTTATCCAACATGCTTTATCCAAACATCACTGGAATTGATAAAGTAAGAAAAAAATTTCGTCTCTATTGCTGGTGTGTGTTCTCACCTAAAGTTACTGATGAACTAATGAGCTGTTTCGATGACCCATTACTTGAAAAATTAATCACGGTATATCCGTCATTTATTGAGAAACCACTTAAGCCATATGGCTGTGTTTCATGGGATAAAAAACAAAGAATGCAGATGTTGAAAAAACATCTCCAATTTATGCTGAACAACTTTTCTTCAAACCTTTTAAATATATATCAGCATGAAGGCCTTAAGTTATCTCAAATAACAGATAAAAACGACAACGTTTACAATATCTATCTTGATGCAGGTTACTCAAGAGAAGGTTCGCTGGGTCTTACGCTCACCGATAGTAACGACATGCAATTATATTGTATTAGTTTTACCGTTAATCAAGATCAAAACCATTTACATATTGGTGCGTTACAAGGCCCAGACAGTGATATTGAGAACCGTCAAGAACTCATCAAAGAGTTAACTAAGGGACTATATGGCTTACGTCCTAAGGCATTAATGGTGGAATTAGCTCTAATTTTTGCTGATGCTTATCAATTAAAAAACATTACCGCTGTCAGTAATAATGGCCACATTTATCAAGCACTCCGTTATATCGGTTCAAAACGTCATGCGGTTAACTGTGACTATGACCAGATCTGGCAAGAATATAAGGGTGTTAAAGAAAGTAACGTAACCTATAAATTACCTTTATTACCAGAGCGAAAAGACTTAAGCACACTCAATCGTAATAAACGCAAGCTTTATAAAAACCGTTATCAGTGGCTGGATGAATTAAAACAAACATTAGCGTTAGCACTTAAATCGGTAAATTAATAAAGTATGAATGAATGACAGTAGTCTTTATTACTCATATTTTTCTAATCTTATTTAATTAGAAAATTTAGCGTTAAATGACCATAAACAGAAAAACCGCTCACAAGGAGCGGTCTTTATGTCGATGGGTGTGCGAACCATCAATTATTTTTTATCAATTCAGGAAAATCGATGAGGTAATCATATATCAAACTAAAAACTCTTCAAACAGATATAACGCACTATTTAATTGAATAATCAACTACTTTTAAAAAACGTGATCATTTTTAAAAGATCAAGGTTACGTACTAGAAAAAAGGGTGATAAATGACAGACATAGAAAAATCGTTATGCCATAAAATAAACTAAAGTATCTAGATTAACGTTCTGTTATCGTATCCCGTTAAACATTCTTTTAAAACAGAAGTAACAGCGTGTGGATAAGTAATAGCATTAAGCTAATACTAAATAGTTTTACAACTCCTCACTAAATTTACCACACTGGTTACATTTATAACCATGTTGGTATGTAAACAAAGGGAAACCTAGCACAATAAACATTAAAAATGCTGGGCGCTTACCTTTCGTATAAGTAACTACATCATGACTACCGCAATAAGCACAATGTTCATGCTCGTTGTCAAAAGATGGTATTTGTTCTTCTAGCGCATCAGAAAAATCACTTTCAAGTAGCACTCTTGCTGACTCTATATCTTTTTCTTCCACCATCAAACGCACTCCCCCCATTGCATTAGAATAGAGCCATTGTGTATTGACCGTAAATTCGTCGGCAAGGCAACAGTGAATACCTGCACTTTCTAGATTGGCTTTCGCTATATGCGCTTCATGTACAAAAGAAAATCGCTCTACAACAACCATATGTCCTCCTAACTTAGGTGTACGACATTTAATTTTCAATCCGCTATAAAAAAGCTCTGATCAATAATCAGAGCTTAATTTTACCTTTATCAACTAAACCTAACCTGTCTGTTAATGATTTTTATTTACATCACCTAACTTTAACCAAGTATCGATCACAGTATCAGGGTTTAGCGAAACAGAACTAATACCTTGCTCCATTAACCATTTTGCTAAATCATCATGGTCTGATGGTCCTTGACCACAAATACCGACGTACTTACCCGCTTTCGTTGCCGCATCAATCGCCATTTTCAGCATTGCTTTAACCGCAGGATTACGCTCATCAAAGAGATGCGCAACATCACCAGAGTCACGATCCAAACCGAGCGTTAACTGAGTCATATCGTTCGAACCAATCGAGAAACCATCAAAGTATTTCAAGAAATCATCCGCTAATACGGCATTTGATGGCAGTTCACACATCATGATCACTTTCAAACCCTGATCGCCTCGGCGTAAATCATTTTTTGCCAGTAACTCAATAACAGATGCAGCTTCACTAGGCGTACGTACAAACGGGATCATAATTTCAACGTTCTTTAAACCCATTTCATTACGAACACGTTTCATCGCTTGTGTTTCAAGTTCAAAGCAATCTTCAAATACTGGTGATATATAACGAGAAGCACCACGGAAACCTAACATTGGGTTTTCTTCATGGGGTTCAAATTCTTTACCACCAATTAAGTTACTGTACTCATTAGATTTGAAATCAGACATTCGAACAATCACACGCTTAGGCCAGAACGCCGCAGCAATGGTAGAAATGCCTTCGGTTAACTTGCTAACATAAAAATCAATAGGATCGTTATAGCCCTTAATTTTCTCTCGAATTTGCGCTTTTAACTCATCACTTTGTGCATCAAAGTTCAATAATGCTTTCGGGTGAATACCAATCATTTTATTGATGATAAATTCTAAACGCGCTAAACCTACGCCTTCATTCGGTAATTGTGCAAAATCAAATGCACGCTCTGGATTACCTACATTCATCATCACTTTGGTTGGTAATATTGGTAATTCATCTACCGCAGAGCGTCGAACTTCATAGTTCAATTCGCCTTGGTAAACATAACCTGTTTCACCTTCCGCGCAAGAAGCAGTAATCGTTGTGCCATCTGTTAATACTTCAGTTGCATTACCACAACCCACAATCGCAGGGATGCCTAATTCACGAGCAATAATGGCAGCATGGCAAGTACGACCGCCACGGTTAGTAATAATCGCAGAAGCACGTTTCATCACAGGTTCCCAGTCAGGATCAGTCATATCTGTGACGAGTACATCCCCTTCTTGTACCAGTGACATTTGATCAAGCGAATCAACCAAGCGTACTTTACCGCTGCCAATACGTTGTCCAATCGCGCGACCTTCTACCAACACATCCGCTTTATTATTCAGCTCATAACGCTCAATTACATTTTGAGATTCTTGCGAACATACCGTTTCTGGACGTGCTTGAACAATGTACAGCTTGCCATCAATACCATCTTTCGCCCATTCAATATCCATTGGACGTTGATAGTGCTTTTCAATGATCATCGCTTGTTTAGCAAGCTCTTTAATCTCTTCATCATTAATCGAGAACTGGTATTGTTCTTCATCTGTGGTATCAACAATGTCTACTTGCTTACCAATTTCTTGATTATCTGAGTAGATCATCTTGATAAGTTTTGAACCAAAATTCTTTCTTACTATCGGTGCATGCCCAGCTTCTAACATTGGTTTATGGACATAAAACTCATCAGGGTTTACTGCCCCCTGAACCACCATTTCACCTAAGCCCCAAGAGGAGGTAATAAACACAACTTGATCAAAGCCTGATTCCGTATCAAGCGTAAACATCACCCCTGACGCTGCTTTATCAGAACGCACCATACGCTGAATACCTGCAGACAGTGCAATACCCTTATGATCAAAACCTTGGTGAACGCGATAAGAAATGGCGCGATCATTAAATAGCGAGGCATAAACGTGTTTCGTTGCCTCTAATACGGCATCAACACCTTTCACATTAAGAAATGTTTCTTGTTGACCCGCAAAGGAAGCATCAGGTAAATCTTCAGCCGTTGCAGAAGATCGAACCGCAACCGACAACGCTTGATTATCCTCAATAAGCTCAAGGTAATCACGACGGATGCTCTCTTCTAATTCAAGTGGAAACGGCGCATCTAAAATCCAGTTACGGATTGTCGCCCCAGTGCGCTGAAGTGCTTCAACATCATTAACATCAAGAGCTCCAAGTAAATCGTAAATACGGTTATTTAGCCCTTCATATTCTAAAAACTCATGGAATGCGTAAGAGGTAGTCGCGAACCCATTAGGAACAGACACTCCCGCATTTGAAAGGTTTGATACCATTTCACCAAGCGAGGCATTTTTTCCGCCAACTTGGTTCACATCATTCATTGATAAAGTGTTGAACCAAAGGGTGTACTTTTGCATGTGTATCTCCGAAGTAATTCAGCTACCATTCATAAGCAATCGTTTGCGTTACTGCGTAAAAAAAACCACTTTTTCGTCAGGTTGTGGCATTAGTTACAGAACGTACGACGACTTTTCTATACTTTATTAACATCTTATCTCAAAAATAAATCCTTATTTGAACTTATTATGCATCACAAAATTAAAACTCGTGACGTGTTCTACATTTCTGATGGAACGGCCATAACATGTCAAACGGTTGGACATGCTGTCCTTGCGCAATTTCCATTGAAAGTCAATGAACAGACCTTTCCTTTCACGGAAAATGGGCACAAGGTCGCTGAAGTTATTAAAGAGCTTGAACGATCTTTTTTAGCGACGGGAGAAAAGCCTTTGGTTTTCTTCTCTATGGTCGTACCTGAAATTAAACAACAGTTACTGTCAGCCAATGCCCTGTTCTACGATGTATTACAAACCATGGTTAATTTTGTTGCCGACGATCTACAATTAGAACCAAAGCCACAACTACAACGCTCACACAGTGTTGGTAAGGATCAAGACGGTTATTTTGATCGAATAGCGGCTATCGAATACACCCTTTCCCACGATGACGGTATTTCTCTTCGTGGTTTAGAGGACGCTGATTTGATATTACTTGGCGTGTCACGCAGTGGGAAAACACCCACCAGCCTTTACATGGCAATGCAATTTGGTTTAAGAGTTGTGAACTACCCATTTATTGCCGAAGATCTTGCCAAACTTCGTTTACTGCCTGAATTTGAAATACATAGACATAAACTTTTTGGCCTAACTATAGATCCAGAGAGGTTGACAGAAATCCGAAACAACCGACTCGCCAATAGTGATTATGCCAGTGAAAGCCAGTGTGAGTCTGAGCTGTTCAGTGTAGAGAGTTTATTTCGCAGAGAGGCGATCCCTTATATCAACACATCCAGTATGTCCGTTGAAGAAATCTCAACCAGAATATTAGAAAGAACAGGATTAAAACGCCGCCTGTTTTAGTCCTTAATAAAAGACATAAAAAATAAAGCTCTGAATACATAGCCGTAAACAGAGCTTTTATTTATTCGATTACAGCGTGTTAGCTGAGATTTTTTATTGAGCACATTATGCATTGATAACAGTGACTTGCACATACCTCCCCTATCTAACACATCAAAAAATCACTTCTTAAAATAGGTTGAAGGCTCAGGTAAAACAGGTGGCGTACTATCCATATAAGTTAAAAAGTGCATCCAAACATCATGGGTTCTTTCTTTGGTTAATTGAGTTTTACAATCCAATGCCATTACATTACGAATAGTACCCTCACGCCATTGGGTATAAACCGCATTACATTGCGCTTTCATATACACTTCCCAATCTTTTTGCGCTTTCTCTATCGCCTTCACTAACTCAGGATCTTTTTTATTGTGCTCAACGCTAGCAGCTAAATATTTGGATAATTCTTCTTGCGCAGAGGTCAAGGTTAACGATGCACAATCATTAATTTCCAACGTATTACGAGGGTTATCGCAATCTAATACTTTTTTGGCTGCGAACGACGGGAATGACAAACAGACAAATATAATTAGCCAGTACTTTTTCATCGATACGCCTCATTTAAATATAAGCAACATGTGTTAACAAAAAGATTAGCTCAATTATAGCGTTATGAATCTACTCTTCCCGAAAAGACATCTAGCAACGGGCCCCTTCTGGTACAATTATGGGTAAATCTGTACAACCGAAATCAACACCAAACTGACTCAAGATACAGGTCATTTGACCGCGATGATGCGTTTGGTGATTAAAAATATGCTGACAAAACTCACCAACATAGCGTTCAATGAGCTGACCATCTGTTGTTGTATATCTCACGATTTCATTACAGGTTGCTACGGTAAATCCCTTTGTTATATCAATATACACAGCATCAACTAAGGTACGTAATTGTGATAGTTCATCCATTGTTGTTACGAATGTATCATTAATCCTTTTCGCTACAGGTAACTGCTCTAGGATTTCCGAATTAACCTCAACGATATTATTAGCTATTAAACGTCGCAGCATAATTAAGTCGCCAAACAGAATATGATTCCAATGCGCCATTACGCTTGGAAAAAATGCATTGGTATTTTGATACAGTTGTTCATCTGTAAGCTGTTTACATGCATTTAAAAGCTGATTATTCATACGCTGATTGTATATTGCCAACATTCTAAAGTTTGAGGATAAATCCATTTTTGCCTCTTCTTATCATGACTTATTTATTAAAAGTACCAGTCAGCAAATTAAGCTACTGGTATTTAATTTTGTTATAACACTTTTACTAAAAAGTACGTTTTATGCCCTTTGGGCGAATCATCAATTTCGCCATAGACTTTAAATCCCTGCTTTTCATAAAACGGTTTTGCTTGAAAATCTAACGTCTCAGTTCGTATTTGTGTTAATTGTTTTTCTTTCGCGAACGTCACTAATTGTTCGATAAGTTGAGAACCAACACCATGCCCACGAGTTTCTTCCGACAACCAAAGCAACTCCAATACGCAATAACTCCACACCACACTTGCTTGCAGCCCACCAACATATTCACCTTGTTCATTCTGCGCCATAATCGCAAAACGTAAGCCTGATTCAAACTCACCTTCATTAGGTAAATGTGGTGCATTAAAAGCGCTGATACCATCACTTATCACTTGTAATTGATGCTCAGAGGGTTGAACAGACACTTCAATTTTCAATGTTTGCTCCAATGACAATAAGAAAATATTAACGCGAAGAAACTAGCATGAAAATTATCTTAATGCTTTGGGTTATAGGCTATTCTGCGACATCAGTTAGAATCATTAATGACAAGTAAAAACACGCTTTCATTGTGATCGGTTATCAAAAGAAAACGCTAATAAAAACGAACAATGATGTCACGGTTCATACTCTTATAATCATGAATAATGGTTGCCCCAATATCAGACAGGTTCAGTTCACCAACAATGTTTAATCAGCTACGATTACACGTAGTTTCAATCACTTAATCTTGACCAGTAAATATCCAGCCATGCGTTTAATTTGTGATTTAAGGCAGGGATTAGTAAGCAACGCATATGTTTGCCTTTAAATGTATATTAAAATCATATGCTTTAATCTATTACATTCAAAATAGCCGCATGACGATACAAGCACAAACTGCTGCGTTTACGATTACATACGACCCTAAAAATATTCATTCATTAAGAAATGGCCTAAAAGATTACCGCCAGTTCATTCAACAAGAACAAGCCTTTAGTGATTTTCACTGCCATGTTCGTTTTAAATTAGAAGACAATACCGACGACAGCTTCGCTGAATTACTGCATGATCCCCTCTTAAAAACTCTTTTATCATTTAGTGATGTCAGCCTTACAGAATTAACTCAAAATCATAAATTAGCAGACTGTTATATAGAGCCTGAAACCGCTTTTTTCTTACGAGCATTAACGTATCCTGAGTTAGAAGACGAGCTTAAACAAACAGCGGTAGTGCTAAGTCAGGTATCTCGTCAAATAAATGATTCAGCAGAAATGTGGATATCTGATACAGAAGTACTAGGGCTATCAGCATTGCTCGCTTTAGCACTTAAATATCCTAAATATACTTATCTATTAGCAGCTTACATCGTTCCATATTGGGATACTGAACATGCGCCTTTTGGTGAAGAAGTATTAGCGCTTGTTGCAAGCCATCATGGTTACAGTCACGATATGCTAAAAGCATTTTGCTATTGCGATAACGACAGTGCCCGCGCCAAAATGTTTGCTTTGCAACATACGACTTATGATGAACATCAAGCAGCAGTCGGCGATGCTAAGCCTCAATCATTGCTAGATACCTTCCGCCAGCAACCACAAGAGTTTGAAGTATTTAAAAAACTACTTAAGCAGCGTTTTTCTGAACAAGATTATCTTCAGTATGTTGATGATGAACGTTATTACAATGAAGATCCTATTCGTAGCTTTGTCATGTCTTTAGTCGCCACAGATGACGGTTCGGGTTGCTACGATACTGATGAACAATCTCTTACGATGAGTGAGGCATGGTTTATTGATTCATCTGCCGATGATGCTGCTGCGGATCTTAAATTAGAAGTAGAAACTTATTTAGGTCGTTCAATTGTTGCACCTAAAACGATCGAAGAAGATGATGATCTGACTGAGCATTATTATCGTGGAACTGGAATTTCCCAGTGGAAAGCTTTTATTACTGGAGCATTAAATCACGGTACAGAAATATGGGATTTTATTGTTAGTGGTGACAATGAGCAGATACTGGAACAGGTTGAACCTTGTGATATTGAAGGGTTGATCCGAGCAGGTAACTATCAACTTATTGGTAAAGTAAATTATTTTGTCGGCAGCTTTGATTCATTTGATAGTGAATTAGAGAAGATTATTTATGATGTACTTGCTGATTGGACGTTTGATGATGATGGTGAAGCGAATGAGTCTGAGGGGCGTTTTAAGTTATTTCGTCTATTAGATGTGCTTTATCGCTGCAATGGTAATAAAGAGTTTGATCCTAATTTTATCGAGCATATGGTCACTGAATATGAATTCTTTAGTCACAGTGCGTTTATGGCTCGTTATCCTGGTGATTGGCGAATTATGTTCAGTCACGCGCTGGATTCATTTTCAGGTTATCGCAGTAATATTGAACGTAATGAAGCAGAAAGTTTGTATGCATTGACGCAACAACATAGATCAGAAGTTGCTGAATTTATAGCCAAGATGGCAAGTGATGAAGACTGTGAACAGATAACCTTACTGGGTCTTTGTGCCATTATTGCTTATTTTGATCAGCAACATACCATTTGTGATGATCTCACTCAAAAAGTATTACAGATCTTAAATGATCAGCTTGTTGCTGCTATTTATCAGCAAACGGCAGAAACAAGTCTGTTCCAGTGCGCAAAAAAACGTCGTTATCGCAATGATTACAGTAAGCTAGATGAAGCTGAAATCAGCCAAATAAATCAGGATTGGCAAATCGTAGAGCAATACCTAAAAGGGGATGCGCAAGATTTTGAGCTTGTTTTAACTGCGTTTGAAAAGCATCAAGTACGTTGCGATGAAGAAGATGCACTTTTCCGTGCGTTGCCGCATTACGAATTTTTACGTGATTTTGATGATAAAGCCCAAAAATTATTAGTTTGCGCCCAAATTATTGCTCAGTTTTCTCAATCATCGATTCAGCTTTTCGCTCAACGTTATGTGGCGTTGTGGTTACACATTGCACCAACGAAAACTTTGAAGATGTTGGCTTATTTTCATGTTAAACCTCGTTACGGTCATGAGTCCTACAGCGACTTTGATAAACGTCATCACCAAAAAATTGCATTTATCGAACAACTAGAAGGTGTAACGGCTGTTGGTGAAAGTGCTTATTTGTTAGAAAACTTGATTGGTGAGATGCCAAGCGATACTGATATGCAAGTGGTGTTTGAACTTTGGTTTAAGCAATTTCAAGAGGAATTATCGTTACCAGAAGAGCAACGTAGTTTACATCATGCTCTCACCATTATTTTGCCGCGTTATCAGCAAATATTCATGACAGAGCTGAAGCAATTTAATTCGGCTCTTATCCCTAACTATTTTGAACAAATGCTGTTGGATTTAGTGATAAATCGTGTCACGCAACGTATTCAAAATACGATTCATGACAAACGTGAATTCAATCAGCAAGAACGACATGATGTTGAAGTTGTGCGCCAATATCTGTTGTTAGATACACCAGCCTCGTCAGCTCAAATTGATGCTGTTGTGTCAATGATGGAGAAACGCTATATCGATGACTTTAATAGTCCTTATGGTGGTGTTGAGCTTGATAAGCTGTTTTGGCATTTGTCTTCAGTGCAGCAAGACAACCTCATGCAGATCTATATTCATCACAGTGATATGTCGTTTGATGTTTTGTGCCAGTGGCGTAATGAAGAGCAACAATATTGGCTTTGTGAACGGGCACTGGGATTAGGAATGAACACGCTGCAATTGCTACGGTTGATCCTTAAAGAGCAGTGGCATAACTGCTTAGTTCTATTACCTAATCAAGACCTACTTGCTGAGCAAGCACAAACGCTGGATATCGAAACGTTATATCAGCTATTAATCAATGTCGCTAAGTTAGGCAATTTTGAACACTTTATTACCACGTTTAAAGATCACGCTTCACGTCGGATCCGTGATCTAGTCGCTGACATTCACAATGGCAAATATGCACCATTGCATTCTTCTCTGCTTGAAGTAATCAATTACGGTATTTATACAGAAGTAGGGACAGTTGATGATGGTGAGGTAACTGAACTAGACGACGATACTGATGATGAGTTTGTGGCTGTTACCCAACTCGAACACCAAAAGGAAACATTGTTAGTAGAAGCGGAAGTCGGTGTGATGATTGGTATGAGGGTCGGCTACTTCAGTGATGATGAAGAACAAGCATTGCCTGAAGTATTAGCGTTTAAAGTGCGTGTTCATCATCCTTATATTCGAAGTCATGACGGGTATGTTTCGCAGTGGGATTCAGAAGTGACACTAGATTATAGCTGTTATGTGGGATGGACGTTTTCGCATAAGAGCTTGTGTGTTGCTGGTATATACAAGATCGAATTACTTGATTTAAAAGATAATATAATTGAATCAAAAACGTTTCATGTTGTATCTAAACGCCCGTTGCTCGTTGATGCCTTGATAGAGCAATATCAAAGTAGTGACTTATTACAGCATCAAGTCGGTTGTTTAAATTTAAGTGATAAAGCGTTAGCGATTGTTGATGCTAAAAAACACTGTGATACGTTGAATATTGCTCATCAACTTGAGAACAGTTTAATCAACGTTTATAGCTATTTTGATGATAAACAATTGGCATTTAGCGAACTTCGTTTAAATGATTCCTCGGTACAACATTGGTACATTGCTTCTAATCAATTACGCATGTTTATTGAAAAACGTGTGAAAGGTAAAAAGCTGCTATTGGGCACGGCAGCGGCAACAAAATTTGCGTTAGACAACAAACAGCAGTGGCACAAAGTGGTGAACCGTAAATCACCAGTGTCTTTATTTCAGCCTCAAGAGTCCAAAGCAGATAATGTGCTTGCTTTACATTTGGATAAAGGAGGTTTTAGAACATTAGTTGGTTACAGTGCTGATGGAAAGCCATGTTGTATCGTACTGGCTCATATGAAATTAGGGTTATTTAGACGCTTATTATTACGTATGGTAGCAAAAGTCGCGCACAATGCGATTAATGATAAAGGGTTGCCCTCGACACTTTGAGTCCAACCTTAATGGTATTTGTATACATACCTATAGAATGCAAAGAAAAACCGTAGTGTTTCACTGCGGTTTTTTGTTTGATGTGAGAGCAGTCAGAAATGGAGCGGGTAACGGGAGTCAAAGTTATGTCATGAACTGATGAAGCTCTGGTAATACAGTTATACGATAGCCACCCTATTATTTTTGAATAAAAAAGGTATAGATTTTTCCACTTTATGACTTAAACAGATCTAAGACTTATTACTTTTTAATTGTTGTTGGTAGCCACCCTGCATTTCTACCTATAACTGTCCAAGGTACAAATTTTTGTAATAACTTACACCTCTCTTCTTCTTTCCATGGAAATACTTTTGTATTTTTATCAATCACGAGTCGCGTTAATTGCTCTTTTTTCTGCTTCGACCATAGATTGTACGTATCAAAATTAGGAGTTCCAGTATGAGCGAAGTGAGTCCAGTACAAACCTAGCTCACGAGCAACAGCATTATTTTTTTGCTGAAAAATATATGGGAGTTCTTCAGTGTGGATATTGAAATCAAAAAGAAACGGCATATCAAAAAGGTATGAATAGTTAACCTTGTTATGGGTTGCCATGCTATTGGACAATTGCCAGTTGATACATTTAAATAATATATCGTCGATAAGATCGCCTTCACCTTTATTGTGCTTTTTATAATACTCTAAAGCTGGTGCAACATAGGCTTTGGCTTGTGGGTTATCAACGAGTGATTCAAGAAGTTTTGAATTATTAAAATCAATAACACCCATTAATGATAATATCCAAGAAAAGTTGGCGAGCTCTTTTTTGTTAACTCCGTTGATTAAAGGTTTATTTATTTTTCCTTCTTTAAATAACTCTAACGGTGGTTGTGGAAGTATATCCCCGTCCACATAAGGTGCAATTACAAATGCATTTGCAATCTCTGCTGATTTGGGCTGAGTAAGCACCCAAGCTTGAGTTAACTCTTGAGGCGAATAATTTAAGAGACATTGCTCTTGTTTTGCGGTGTTACCATTGTGCCAACAGTTTAGTTTTTTGATCAGCCATTCATTGGCTACGTTATTGTCTTCAATGGTTCTAGAAGTACAAGCACCGCTTTCCATAATCGCTTTTTGAAAAAGTTTGTCTGCACTTGGGGCCGCGAGAATACTGCAAATCGACCAAGCACCTGCTGACTCACCAAAAAGGGTCACATTATTGGGGTCGCCACCAAACTTGCTGATATTGTTATGTACCCACTGCAATGCCGCTATTTGATCTCTTAAAGAATTATTACCTTTAAACTTTCCTTTATTACCGAGTAAACCTAGTGTCCCTAAACGGTAATTAATTGAAACAATAACAACATCACCCAGCTCAGATAGTTTCTTCCCATTATAATTTTTAGTGTGTCCAGGAAGTCCGTAGTAACTACCCCCTATCGCTAATGCACCACCATGGATCCAAACCATAACTGGTTTAGATTGATTTGACATTACGGCATCTTGTGAAGTCCAAACATTTAAATACAAACAATCCTCATTGCCAAAATAGTCGCCACTAAAGTTTTTCTGAGGACACATAAAGGAAGGTTGATACGCTAACAAAGCGCCTTGCCAGCTGTCATTTTCAAGTGGTTGAGGTGGCATGAAGCGTAACTTATTTTTGGGCGCTTGTGCATAAGGGATCCCCATAAAGCGCGCTGTATTACCAAATTGAAGCCCAGCAATTTCACCACCAGTAACCTTGACTCGATTGGGAGAAATCTGAAACTTCATCTTAGCTAAATTGAGGTTACATGAAGCGAGGAACAACTCATTTTGATTAGAGAGAGTTAAACACTGATTATCTTCAGTACGCAATTTATAATGATTTTTATCAGTTGCATCTTCTTCTAGTAAAATAATATTTTTGTCATCACAACTACCGACGCTAAGGTTATTGTTTTTTTCGACTAAGCAGCTTAACTCGTTATCTTTACCCATATATTGGAGTGATAGTTTATTATCTTGTTCGGTGGGTATCCATTGAGGCTTTAATGTCGGTATACAGGGTTCTGTAGTTAATGAATGGTCAAAAGCCCCATTTTTAATAACAACACATTGTTGATTCGCTGTGATGAGGTTTAATGGAATTAGTTTACTTCCAAGTCTTTGCTGTAGAGACATAGGTTGCAGCACTTGAGCCGCCACACAACTTGAAAGTAAGGGCAGTAAAATCAATAAAATAATTTTTTTTCGCATGTGTAACTTCCTATGAATACCCTGTAATGAGGTTATCGATATCAATAAATACTAGAAGTTAATGTATTCAAAACAAATTTTTAGATGATATGCAAAGTTAGTGTGTTTCTTTTTAATTATTGCGATCTATAACACACTGCACATATAGACGTGCACCTGATGTTAATCATTACTCATATTACAAGACTGTTTTTTAGCCTTGTAAATATTTAAACCTTTTCCGTTGTTTTTTAACTTATTGAATAGCATAAGTTTAGTCTAATAATGACGATTTTCTGCCTTATTGAATGTAAAAAAGCACTCAATTGAGTGCTTTTTAAATTAATTGGTTTGTTTTGCCTTAACTATCTTTTCCGCTAATTCGGCAAATCCATACCCCCCATTTTCTGCCGTAATAAATTTGGGGTGATGAATTAACTTTGGTAATAATGCGCGGATATTATTAACACCAAATGTTAATGGCAGCCATGCAAACATACCTTCATCATTTAAAGAATCGCCGACATAACTGACTTCAGTTAAATCAAGTTTTTCATGTGGTGAAAATTGCTTTAAGTAAGCTTCACTCGTTTGCTGTTTACTATGATTACCGACCCAAGCATTAATATGAATTGAGCTTTGTGTTGCATGAACTCTCTGCCCTTCAATATCAAGATGCTTTATTTCTTCAAGAATGGTTTTTGTTACATCCGAAGGTAACGGCACTCTATCTTGTGCAATATTGACAGCAACATCACAAAATCGAAAAGGCTGATCAAGGCTCAAACTTACATCTGGATAATCCAGTAACAAACTCTCAATAGCATGGCTCAGTACTTGTTGCTCTCTTTTCATCATCTCAGCGTTACGAATATAGTGTGTCGTAAAACCTTGCTGATCTTTACGCATCCAAAACGCGCCATTTTCGCCAATAACACCATGTAAAGGCCATAACTTTGCCATTTGATCGCACCAGCCTGCACATGCGCCCGTAACAGCAATAACGTTAACACCAACGGCTTCAAGCTTACTTAATGCCTGTAACGTTTCTGGTGGTAATTTACCTTCCCAAGTTAACGTATCATCGACATCTGTCAGTAACCATTTCAGCTTATTCAACTGATGAACATCTACTTTGTCCAATGACTCAACCATTCACCACTCCAAGAATCACTTCTTCATTTTGTTTGAAGTGATCATAAGGTATACGTTTTGAAGTGTCACAATCAAATAAATGGATATTTTCAGGTTTGATATTTACTCCCAAGCTATCGCCCATTTTTATTGGGCTGTGCCCTTCTACTCTTAAAACGAGCTGCTGTGATTGCGCCTCTTGTGTCTGGCAGTAAAGCAATAAGTCAGCTCCTAATGCTTCAATAAACTCTACTTCAACGTTAAACCAAGGCTGCTCATTATCGATTTGTAGATGTTCCGGACGCAGCCCAAGCTTCACTTTCTTTTGTTCTACAGGTTTTGCTGATAGTGATTTTACACGTCCATTTAGCTCAATACCTTGAGACGTCATATTCGCATCAAGAATGTTCATAGAAGGAGAGCCAATAAATGTCGCAACAAATAAAGATGCTGGGTTGTCATAAATTTCTATTGGTGTCCCCACTTGCTCGACGTTACCTTTGTTCAACACCACTAACTTATCAGCCAGTGTCATTGCTTCTACCTGATCATGCGTAACGTATACTGATGTCGTACCAAGACGACGTTGTAGCTTTTTGATTTCAAGGCGCATTTGAACACGTAACTTAGCGTCGAGATTTGATAATGGCTCATCAAAAAGGAACACTTTAGGGTGCCTTACAATAGCCCGACCCATAGCAACACGCTGACGTTGACCACCCGATAATTGATTAGGTTTGCGATCCAATAAATGGTCAAGCTCTAACATAGTCGCCGCTTCATTGACTAATCGTTCAATCTCGTGTTTTGGCGTTTTACGGTTACGTAAACCATAAGCCATGTTATTAAATACCGTCATATGGGGATATAAGGCATAGTTTTGAAAAACCATCGCAATATCACGCTCACCCGGTTCGAGATCGTTGACCCGTGTCGTATCTATGCTTAAATCACCTGATGATATATCTTCAAGCCCTGCAATCATTCGAAGTAATGTTGATTTACCACAACCACTTGGACCAACTAATACCACCATTTCACCGTCTGAAATATCAAGGTTCAGTTCATGAATTGCTTTAAAACCATTAGGGTAAGATTTCGCAATTTTATTAAGCGTTAAAGTAGACATTTATTTCTCCGAATCAACTAGGCCTTTAACAAAGGCTTTTTGCATTGCTATAACGACAATGACTGGTGGTAGCATTGCGATAATCGTGGTTGCCATAATTTTGTTCCATTCAATGACACCATCAACCACTCCTGTCATTTGCTTGATCGCCATGACGATAGTGAAATAATGGGTATCCGTCGTGATCAATAACGGCCATAAATATTGGTTCCAACCGTAGATGAAAGTGATCACAAATAAGGCTGCGATATTGGTGCGTGATAATGGTAATAAAATATCGAAAAAGAATTTTATTGGACCTGCACCATCAATCCGTGCGGCTTCAACGAGTTCATTGGGAATCGTTAAAAAGAACTGCCTGAATAGGAACGTGGCTGTTGCACTGGCAATCAATGGAATGGTTAAGCCTGAAAATGAATTCAACATCCCCAAATTACTGATCACCTCAAAAGTCGGCATAATACGCACTTCAACAGGCAACATCAGGGTGAAAAAGATCAACCAAAAAGCAATCATCCTGCCGCGAAAACGGAAGAAAACCACCGCATAAGCAGACATAATAGAGATTGTTAATTTACCCACAGTGATACACAGCGCCATAATAAACGAGTTAAGTAATAGCCCATTTATGGATAAAGACTTATCACTAAAAGCCGTATGTCCACTCAGTAAATCTTTAAAAACACTAAGTCCAAGATCACCAAACCATAACGGAGTACTAGTCGCGAAATCATGATTCTCGTGTGTCGTTGCCACAACTGCTAACCATACTGGTAACGCGATAGAAATCACGCCAAGTATCAACAATAGATGACAACAAAAATTAAAAAGAGGTCTTCTTTCTACCATTAGTACGCTACCTTCTTTTCAACATACTTAAATTGAATAACCGTTAATAAAGCAACCAATATCATTAGGATCACTGACTGAGCCGCAGAGCCACCTAAATCTAATCCGATGAAGCCATCATTAAATACCTTGTAAACCAAGGTCGAGGTGCTATTACTTGGCCCGCCTTGTGTCATCGCATGAATAATCGCGAAGGTATCAAAAAAGGCGTACACAAAGTTCACGACTAATAGGAAAAAGCTCGTTGGGGAGATCAGTGGGAAACTGATCGTTAAGAAACGCTTAATCGGGCCACTGCCATCGATGGCTGCGGCTTCGTGTAATGATTTAGGAACAGATTGCAATGCCGCTAGGAAGAACAGAAAGTTATAACTGATTTGCTTCCAAGTCGAAGTAATGATCACCATCCACATCGCATGGCTGCCATTGAGTTTAGGATTCCAATCTACGCCCAAGAAATGCAGCATATCGGTAAACACACCAATCGTTGGATCAAATAAAAATAGCCACAATGAACCAGCAACAGCCGGTGCTACAGCGTAAGGCCAGATTAAAAATGTTCGATAGGCTAATGAACCACGGATAATTTGCTCGGCTAATGCCGATAATATTAATGCACAAACTAATGCTAATACGGCAACACTAATACTGAACTGGAGCGTCGTAAAAAAAGCATCTAAATAATTAGGATCATGAAACAGGTTCATGAAGTTTTCGAGACCAACAAATTCTTGGCTCATACCAAAAGCATCTTCAAGTAGAGATGATTGATAAATAGCTTGTCCTGCTGGCCAAATAAAGAACACAAACGTGATCAGAAGTTGTGGCGCAATAAGGAAAAACGGAAGCCATTTGTTTTTAAATACAACAGGGGATGACATACAAATACCAAAATAATACAGGCAAGGTGTATATCCCCCGCCAAAATTAGCGGGGGATGAATCTTAATCAAATATTTAAATTATGATTTTTGAGTTCTTTCAAAGCGACGAAGCTGCGCATCACCTCGGCTTTTCGCATTATCTAATGCTTCTTTTGCCGAAATTTTACCCGCCCATACGGCTTCAAGTTCTTCATTAATAATGTCGCGCGTTTGTAAGAAGTTACCGAAGCGTAAGCCTTTTGAATTAACCGTAGGTGTTGTTGATGTCATCTGCTTAACAGCAACATCTGTCCCCGGGTGAGTTTTGTAAAAGCCTTGCTTTTGGGTGAGTTCGTACGCTTTTTCTGTGATTGGTAAGTAACCAGAGAATTGGTGCCAATCAGCTTGAACCGCAGGGCTTGAAAGGTAGGTAAAGAACTTAGCAACACCTTTGTATTCTTCTTTTGAGTGTCCACGAAGTACCCATAACGATGCACCACCAATAATGGTGTTTTGTGGTTTTTTCACTAATTCATCATCATAAGGTAACTGTGCAACACCGACATCTACCCCTTTCATATTCTCTTGAATGCCAGCCAGACCCGCAGATGAGCCCATGGTCATCGCACATTCACCCGTATAGAAAAGCGGCATACCATCAGACTGACGTCCACCATATTTGAACAGACCTTCTTTAGCCCACTTACCCATCTGTTCAATATGTTTAACGAAAGGCGCATTATTAAAGGTAAATTTAGTATCTACACCATCAAAGCCATTGTTGTTGGTTGCCATAGCAACATTGTTTCTTGCACCGAAGTTTTCGATTTGCGTCCATGACTGCCATGTTGTACTAAAGCCACATTTAGCACCTGAAGCAATCAGCTTACGAGAATCTTCTTCTACTTGTTTCCATGTTTTGGGTGGAGTGGTAATCCCCGCTTTAGCAAACATTTCTTTGTTGTAATAAAGCACTGGGGTTGAACTGTTAAATGGCAACGATAACATTTTGCCATCGTTAGTAGTGTAATAACCTGTTACAGCTGATAAATAATCGTTTTTGTTAAAAGGTTCTTTGGTATCAGCCATTAATTCATATACAGGATAAACCGCTTTCTTAGCTCCCATCATAGTGGCAGTGCCTACTTCGAAAACTTGTACAATAGCAGGCTGCTCTTTCGCTCTAAATGCAGCAATTGCACCTGTCATCGTTTCGGCATAAGTACCTTTATAAACAGGTTTAATCTCGTATTCAGATTGGCTGGCATTAAAGTTGTCGGCAATTTCATTTACCTTTTTACCTAATGCCCCACCCATAGCATGCCACCATTCAATTTCGGTCTTTGCTTGCACTTGTGTACTCATTAGCGCCGCTGTAACGGCAAGTCCTGCAATATGTTTAAAAGCCATTTTTATTCCTTGGAAACCATTTTTAACAAAAGCTGACGATTTAGTGGATGTTCACTTCTTGTGTTCCAACCACTCATTTATTTTCAAGTGAACATTAGAAGCAAAAAGTGACATCTCGGTTACAGTTGCATGAAGTAAATAAGATTAAGACTTTCAGGATAGTTGTAATAAAATTTTCATCAAACACATGGATAGTTCATTTGAAAATAACTGAAGATGGAAAAGAAAATGAAAATTACAGCTCACCGTGGTTTTTCTAGCTTAGCCCCTGAAAACACCCTTGCAGCGATGAAAGAAGCGATTAACTATGGCTGTGAGTGGATTGAAATTGACGTTCAATTAAGTGCTGATCACGTTCCTATGGTAATACACGACAAGACAGTAAACCGTTGCAGTAACGGCAAAGGAGAAGTGAGAAACTTGTCAAAAATAGAACTAAAACAGCTAGATGCTGGCTCTTGGTTTAGCGATGATTTTAAGGGTGAAACCATACCGACATTAGAAGAAGTATTACAGCTAACAAGTGAAGCTAAGGTCGCGTTAAATATAGAATTAAAAATTCACGCAGGAGACTGTATTCATTTGCTATGTGAAAAAGTTGCTGAAGTGATTAATAAGCTAAATATTGAACCTGAGTTGATGCTTTTCTCTAGTTTTGACCAATCAGCACTCTTCATTATAAAGCAGCACCTTCCTCACGTAAGAAGAGGTCAATTGTGGGAAACGATCCCAAACAATCACGCTGATGTTTTAAGCGAGCTAGACGCTTTTAGTGTCCATTGTGACTATCGTTATTTAACAGAAGAAAAGGCAAAAGCAGTAAAACGTTTAGGTTATCAGCTTTACTGTTACACCCCAAACCAACCGGAACTTGTTGAAGAACTCTGGACATGGGGAGTTGATATGATGATCACCGATACGCCACACCGTTATCTAGCATCAAAATAATCAAATAAAGGATGGCAACATATTTCATGGATGATTTAAGTACCCGTCAACAACAAATAATGACGTTAATACATAAGCAAGAATATTGCTCAATTGAAGAATTAGCGCAACAGTTTGAAATAACGCCCCAGACGATCAGACGCGACATTAACTTACTTTGCCAACAAGGGATCGCTATGCGTCATCATGGTGGCGTTGGCCTTCCTGTTACGTTGAGCAATCGAAGTTACGATGCAAGACAAATTACTAATAAAGATGAAAAGCAAGAGATTGCGAAAAACGTCGCTAAAGCTATCCCCAATGGGTGTACATTATTTTTAGGTATCGGAACCACCATTGCATGTATCGCAGAGCAATTAGTTAACCACCAAGAATTACGTGTAGTGACGAATAACTTTCAAGCTGCGCATACACTCTCTAAGTTCGAAAATATAGAAACTTGGATACCTAGTGGCAGAATAAGAGCGAATGGTGGTGATATTGTCGACGACACGGTACTCAATTACTTTAGTCAATTTGCAGCAGACATCGGTATTATTGGCTGTGCGGGTATCAGTGAATTACCTTACGCCTCACCTCAAACCACCTATTCGGCAGAGAAAAAGCAAGCTGTTGCGATGGAGCATGAGTTAAGAGAAAGCAGAGTTAGTCAGGCTATTTTAGAAAATTCACAACAAACTTGGTTAGTCGCAAATCATACGAAATGGCAACGTAAAGCCAGTACAAAAGTTGCTCCTCTTTGCCAGTTTGATCGTGTATTCACTAACAGTACCAAAGAGAACCAACTATCATAATGACGTTTCTAAACATCATTTAACAACGGGTTGGTTTAATTTCAATATTTGCCAACTACCGTTATCATTAGAAATGCTTTGCTTTTTTATCACTTAATATAAACATTGCCTCTTTTAGTAATAAAAGAAACAGCGGTGATATTAATTATTTCCCTTCTTGACTAAATCTCTAATTTTAGATGCTTTTTCAAAATGATCGAGCTGATGCGTTTCAATCCACCATTTAGCAGCTTCCATTAACAAGTCAGGATCGTCATTTTTGTTTTTGAAAAAAGCGTAAAATGACACGCCTACATTTTCACCTTTACTGGCTATTTTCTTATCGCACACATCGATAATTTTATTTCTTAGGGTTGTTCTCATTACTTCTCTTTCGCTTGTTATTTCGCTGTAAAACGCAGTTCTAATATGATGTCTGGTGGTGGCGAACAATAATAAATTTCATAAAATGCCAGTTTCTAGAGACATCAACTATTTACTTATACTTTGTTATCAATCGAGTTCTAATTTCTTAAGTAAATGCATTGCTGCTTCTTTTGGCTTTATATCACTTGTATCGATTGTTACGTCATAATTCATAAATTTATGAACTAATGGATACTCAGATTCAGCTAAGCCTATTGCACGATCCCCTCGAGCTAATTCTCGTGCGACACAAACATTCAATTGGCACATTACTTTGACTCGTACTACATGAAAGCCACTCAACGTTCTTTCTAGTGCTTTAATTTCATCTTCATTTATCCAAGCATTATCGATAATGAGTTTACAACCAGCTTCTAGTAGCCCTTTAACACTATTGTGGTAGCCTTCGGTTAATCGACCATAATCGTATCCAGAACGGTTTATAGGCTTTCCTTCTATCATTAGTCTTAGATCTGTTGGAGGTAAAGCATATAAAACACTATCAATACTAAAATTTAAATATTGTATTGATAATAATTCTTGTAGCTCCTTAGCTAAGCTTGTTTTACCAGAACTTCCTGTTCCATTGAGCAAAATTACGTCTGGATGCATAATTAGATTCCTTTTTCTAATTTAATGACTTATTCAATAGAGATGTTGTATAAAAGAGTGAAAATCACAACTTAACTACGGCGAATACAGAGTAACAACATCGTTGGTATTATTTTATAAATAAACACCTTACTCATCTCACCTTATACGGTAAATGAGCAATAACTAATGATAACCATAGTCGTGTGTTCTATCGCATTACTTCTCAATTAAATACATCGCGAGACATATTAATCATTAAATATATCAAACAACACGACACATAATCAGAATAATGGCATTACCACTTTATAATTAAAGAATATATAACTATAACCGAGGGTATTAAAATTTTGGTTCACACTAAGGATAATACTCAACTTTCAAAGCAAACCATTAAATAGAGTTCCAAAACCAAATCATGAATACATTTATTTAAACAGCAGAAACCGTCTTAAAATAAAACTTCAACTATCATACGCAGAGCTAATAGCGTCAGTAATATCTTTATCATTTTAACAAGAACGGCATTATTTGCCTTGAAGCGAAGCTTTGTACCTATATATGACCCCATCACCGCCCCTATAACCATAACAACAATGACAGGTACATCAGCAAGGAGTTCCGAGGAAAGTACAAGGTACACGGGGATCTTGGCTAAATGACTGATAGACATAAATAACGAACTGGTCGCTATGATTTCATCTTTACACTTAAGCTGTTTCGTTAACACCGTCAGAGCAAGCGGGCCAGGAGCACCAATAACAAGCCCTAATCCTGTTTGTAGAAAGCCGATCAAGTAATAGTTTTCATACTTACTGACAGCTTTAGAAAAACGCGGATTCCATAAGTTAAGTAAAATATACAGACCGATACCCAATGGAACATAATCCATCGATATATGAGACAAACCATAACCGATGACAAGTGAACCGAACACCGAGCCAATTAAGAAGCGTGGTAGCAGCCCCCACCTCACTTTATTAATTGAAAACAGCATCCTAGATGAGTTACTTGCTAATTGAACAAGCCCGTGAGTAGGGATGATAAGGCTTGGCGCAAGAAATGAAGGTAGAAAAGCAATCAATAACATACCGCCACCAAACCCGACGACGGCGGCGATCATAGAAGTTACTAAAGCAAGTATCCCTAATATAATTTCGATAACAGTACTTCCCTTGTAATGTTATTTAACCTGCGTGCTAATAAGGTAAATAAGTAACATCCACGTTGGTTTTATCATGCACAGCATGGTTTGAGCATGTATACAAACTCTTTGTCTTGCCCAGTAATCTCGAAACCGAATCTTTTATATAATTGTCCCACTCGGTTTCCTTGTAAATAACTGAGCTTAATAGGCAATGACTTTTGATTAGCTAATTCAATAACAGTTTTCAAGACTTGGCTACCAATGCCTCTACCCTGATACTTTGGTAACAAGAAAAAACGACAAAAGTACAGGTGTTCAGCGTGGAATTGTACAAGGTAACTCCCCGCTGCGACTCCATCGACTTCAATTATGAACGGCTTTTCTTCGTCCCACTCTTCACGATGAATTTTTCTTTGAATATTTTCGTTCCAACCAAAGACTGCTTTAATCGGTTTAAATTCTGCTGATTTCTTAAGTTCGAACAGGAACTCATAATCACTATTTTCTGCTTTTCGGGTTGTATACATCTAACTCTCAAACCTAAAACTATAGATAACTCATCATCTCTTGCTGATAGATGCCAAATGCGAGTGAACAATTTACACAGCAAATGGCATATCAGTATAGAGGAGTCTAAATTTAACTAACTGTTATATGAATTATCAATTACTTGAGGGTTTCGAACAAACTAGATAGTCAAAGCCATTCTCAACGAGAGACTCTTCCATAATAGAAATAACTTGCCGACTCGTTTTTTTACACATGACATCCGAATAATTGATCTTATTTAGAATTAGCGAAGATATATGCTCTATCTCGTATTCAAACCCACCTCCGCTTACAGCCGCTGAAATTTGTGTTTGTTCACCTTTAAACGATATGTCGATTTTCTTTGGGTTCCACCATTTATTATGAATAACAATTTCTAGTTCAGGCCCTCGAATGATGGCTTCTCGTTTGAGGTTACGCGTGATCGATGCGCAAATTTCACCTTTTATCTGGCCATCAAACTTAAACACAACATTTTCATCGACTTCGCTTTGGCTATTATCATTAACGTACTCGACAGCTGGTTTCTCTATAGGAGTATTTGTTAATCGACACAAATCAGCGTAAAACCAGAGACCGTATACACCAACATCTAAAGTAGCCCCGCCACATAACTTTGGATTAAATAAGTGCCAATCACTATCGAACTCATGCCAATTACCAAAGGAAGCTTCTATAGCGTTAATTTCTACCTTGTTTTCTTTTATAAACTGCTTCATTGCTTGATAAGCTGGAAATGCGACTGTTTTCATTGCTTCCACTAAAAGTAACCCTTTTTCTTCAGCAAGCGTCGACATAGCATCCCAATCTTGTAAGTTTGTGAATGCTGGTTTCTCTACAAGAACATGCTTTCCTTTATTAAGAAATAATTCTACCAAGCCTTTATGAAATGGGTGAATAGTCGCGATATAGACAATATCTACATTAGCGTCGTTTGCGAGTTCTATGTAGGAGCCATAACTTCTTTGGCAACCATATTGATTTGAAAAGCTATCAGCTCGCTGTTTATCTCGTGCCGCAACAGCGTAGAGTTCAGCATTGTCGACTTGCATAGTCAGGTCTGAAACAAAGCGATGTGCAATTTTACCAAGTCCTGCAATACCCCAGCATGCTTTCTGATTATTCAACTTATTATCCTTTAATGTTTGCTTTCTGGTCTTGTCCGCGCTTAGTGACCAATATTCCCATAAGGATACACAAAATACCCAATAAAGGGGCGAGTTCTACACCATTACTGATAGCATCCCAAACAACTCCCGTCAGCAATTGACCGGTTATGACAAGTATTACTGTCAGCGTTGCGCCAACTTTTGATAACACATAACTATTAAGAGCGACAAACAAAGCCCCCATCACACCGCCAAGCCAAGCTATCACAGGAGCATCCATAATGGTTTTAACCGGAACAGTAGATGAAAAATAAACGACAAAACTCAGAAAAATAAACCCTACAACATGATTCCAAAACGATGCATAAAATGCGCTGGTATCCTGACTAAGTCTTCCATTAAGCACTCGGCAAAAACTGATACAACAACCATTCAATAGTGCAAGAAATATAACTAGCGTCATCATTACCCCCTACCGAATAATGTCATTAAACAACCTGCTACCATCAAGATTAATGCAATAAAATCATGAGAATTCACTGTCCGTTTAACCAAACCAAACAAGCCAAAAGAATCGCAAACAAGTCCAAATAGCACCTGACCTGCCATGATCAGTGCGAGTGAACCAGACAATCCCAATGGACTATTAACAGTAATCGCAGCCAAAATCACAGTGAAAGCGCCTGGTATACCTCCTAAATAAGCCCAAATTGGGGTTTTAGTTTTAGGTAATAACGATATTTTTTTCCCAATTAAAATACTGGCGATCATCAATACAATAAGAGAGACCACAGCACCGATGCCATGTGCAACCCAAGATGCAAGTAAAGGGGAGCTAAAAAATGCCATATGACTATTAAGTGCGATCATACTGGCGAGTGTTACTCCCCCAGCCATCGCTAGAGATAAATGAAATGGTTGAGTTTTCATATTATTTTTCCAATGGTTATCTGTTGGGATGCAATATATAGCGTTTCTTTTATATTGATAATCCGTTATATTTTGAACCCTTTGTTTCCTATAAGTTAACAATATTAGATGGACACATTTTCAACCATTCCCATATTCACAGCCGTCGTAGAATTGGGTAGCTTTTCCGAAGCGAGCCGCAAACTCGGAATAACCAAGTCAGCGGTAAGCAAACGAATTAGCGCATTAGAGACTCACCTAGGTGCCAAGCTTATTCAACGGACGACACGGAAACTAAGCTTAACTGAGGCGGGAGAGCAATATTATAGCTACATACATAGAGCAAAATCTTTGGTCAATGAAGGTGAGGATGCTATCAGCAGTCTTCAGGGCTCTCCTAAAGGTCATCTTAAAGTAAGCGTCCCTATGGTATTCGGTGAGCTTCATATTGCCCCTTTACTCAGTGAGTTTTTGCATCTTTATCCAGATATAAAACTAAATTTATCGATGGATGATAAAGTCGTCGATTTAGTAAAAGATGGATTGGATATGACACTTAGAATCGGAGCATTATCGGATTCAAATTTAGTGGCTCGTAAGTTATCGCCGTGTCACAGCGTACTTTGCGCATCACCTGGATACCTTGAAAAATACGGAACACCAACAGCGATAAACGATCTAAAACAACATAACTGTTTGTATTATTCCTATTTCAGATCTGGCATAGAGTGGACTTTTTATGGTCCCAACGGCTTAGAACGAATTAAGCCAGAAGGTAACATTCAGGTAAATAACAGTAATGTTCTAAAACAGCTGATGCTTGATGATATTGGGATCTGCCAAATGCCACTTTTCCTTGTTGAACATGAGATAGACAACGGCACGCTAATGCCAATATTGGAACAATATCAGTTACCCGAACACGGCATATACGCTGTATATCCTGAACGTGCATTTATGCCAGCAAAATTGAAGGTATTTCTTGATTATTTAGAACAAAAATTGAGTGATAAGAGCCAGATTTGGTAATAAGCTTTTATCTAACAGGAAAAGAGGTAATGATGAGTTAGCCGAATAGACTAACTCATGTATGGACAAAAATGAGTTAGGGACTCTGATGGGTAGATATTAATAAAAGTAAGGATAACGTAGCCATAAACGGCGAGCGTGTTTGCAAGTTCAGCTTCCTTAGGACGCGATGTTTGATGGTCTTGTTATATATTGCTCTGTTTAGAGCCACTTTATTATCCAATTAGATTCTTTGAAGTAGCATGTAAGTTCTTCTTTATTTGACACCCAGCTATCAAATATCTCTAGATTTGGATTGCAAATATTTTTTCCTGTAAGTATAAGAACACCACCAGTACTCTCAGGGGCATCAATGACTTTTACCTGAAAACCAATATCATCTCCAGATTCGATTAACCCAACTTTTCCAATCTCAATCATTGGCTACTCCACTACACATAACGCCTTGTTATGTTTTTATTCTTACCACCATCATTGAAAAAAGTACTAAAACTACAAGTGGTAAATACCAAGATGCTACTGTAACTGGTAGCCGCTCAAATAGTGTTAAATTCAATTCTTGCAATGATTCTAATGCCCCCTGCTTCAAGAACGTTAAAATAATTATCGGCGATACTAACTCAGTAATACAAGCTAATAGCACACCAAGAGTAATAAGTTGAGAGTTATGAGCTAGTATTTTTAGCTTTACAGTTAGCAACACTAATATAGTTGTAAATAGTGAGCTTAAGACTACAGCACGAACTAAATCAAGTACTAGACTAGCTTCCGGAAATGGAAGTTGTGCGATCAAATGCTCGACGTGAAAGGTTTGAAACAAAGTGATTATAGCTAGTGCAGCAGACTTGGTATACCACTCAGAATGATAAACAGTTGAGTATAGAAAGCACAGAAGCATGCCTGCAATCAGCGGAACACCGTAAGAAACTAGTTTTTTCATAATTCCACCATCCCTGTTAAAAATATAACGCCCCTATAAACGGCAAAAAACACACGGCAATACTTTGAGCGAAGCGAGAATGGCGTGTGTTTGAAAAGAGCTTTGTTATGCATTTTTAGTATTGAGCTTTCCAAATTGGCACGTTCAGAAACTTACCCAGATATTTAGCGGAATCAGCTATATCTTTTCCTTTTCCATGATCCATTATATTAATTCGTTCGCCATCTTTAAAAACCAAATTCAGTTCATAGCTAGTATATGAACTTGACCTGCCATTGCTTGATTTTGATTGAATTCTCTCATTAATAAGTTGTATAGCATAAATATCTTTAACATAACCCTGTTTAAAACGGTCTTGTGAATTTAAATTATCAAACTCTTTTCCTTTGTAGTAAGAGCCATTAAATTTGTCTATAGTAAAATTTTTATCTCTTTTGAGTATTAGTATTCCTGCACCACCAAACATTCCTCCCCATACAATCATAAAAAGACCTAAAACAATGTTACTGTTAAAGAGCAGAAAGTAAGGCCCCCCAATGACTAGTGCCAAGATTCCTGGCACAGTGAACACTAGTGCAAAAATATATGCGCCGATTGTTTTCTTTATAATGATTTTGTCGTCGAATATTGTCATTTTTTGAGACTTAAAGTTGGAGCCACCTGGGTTTACAGGATTCCAACTTACCTTTGAAGCTACCGGATCATCTGTATCAGCAAGCTTAACCTTAACTTTATTAAGGTTTATTTCTTGTATTTCACTCATCCATAACATTCCTTATTTTGAATAAAGTATATTAATAGGCATTATTACTTTTGTGCAAAAACATACTCATAAATACCTTTACAATACTCGATTTGATCTTTTTTATCACGACATTGGTAGCATTTTTTTACATTTAACGCTTTATGAAAGGATGTAAAAAGTAAGAAATGTATTTATTCAGTCTTATTAAATACAAAACGGAAATTATGATCACTTAATTTTCAATTTGTTATTATTTTACTTCTGTTTTTACCAAGAAATATTTTTATTAAAAACAGAACTCATGCGATAAAATAACAACATGTCATTAAACTATTTATATACGCAGTAAATAAAACTAATCCAAAAACGCATTAATACAATATGAATGAGTATTTTTCCTAAGCTACATTGGGGCTATTATGAGCTTGCTGAATAGCAAACTGTTAAATCAAATTCTGTCTTAACCACACCACGCTCGAAAGGTGCTTCAATTAAAGTAAATGATACATGGTCACACGCTTTTTTTATTGTTGAAGTATCAAAGTCCAAACCCCCCAACTCTTTCACACTCTTGATATAAGGAAATTAACATTAGTATCGTCAATTAGTATTTGTTTGATATTTGATAGCAAGCGGTGAGCAACGCAATACAAAAGCTGCCGCACACCACCTTAAACGCTAAAACTAACGCATAGTTCATTACTTTTAGCCACATAACACCCTGTTATGTTTATTTTGCCAAATCTACCCACTGGCCCTGTGTAAGTTCACCCAATTTCTGCGGATTGAGCTTAAACACTGAATTAGGTGTTCCCGCAGCAGCCCAAATTTCAGAATACTGATTCAGATCTTTGTCCAAAATTGTGTGGACTGATGAATTGTGAGCGACTGGTGGTACACCGCCGATAGCGTAACCAACTTTTTCACGAACAAAAGAAGCGTCTGCTTTGGTAAGAACAATTCCTGTAGCTTCTTTAACTTTGTCAGCGCACACCATATTAGAGCCAGACGCAACAACTAGCACAGGTTCACCGGTTTCTCCATGCTTAAAGATTACCGACTTCGCTATTTGAGAAACAGTACATCCGATAGATTCAGCGGCATCAGATGCTGTACGTGTAGAACTAGGCATTTCCTGGACAACAAAATCTTGGCCGTTTCGGGACAAAAACTCTTGTACCTTCAATGATGAAGACTTCAATTCCTTTGACATATATCCTCCTTAATCTCGCTAATTCGACGATAAGCATAACGCCTCATTCAGAGGTAATAAATAGCTGGTTAAAATTAGCGAGGAACGAGCAAAAACCAGCTGTTCTTTGTCCTGCTGAAATGACTTGTTGAACGAAGCCGCTGCGCGGTAGAGTCAAAACCCACAACCTTAACTACGGTAAATACACCTCTCAAAAAGGAATATTTATCATGAACAAATCACAGTAACATCGTTCAGAATATTCTTATGAACAATACCTTACCCATCTCACCTTGCAAGGTAAACGTCCCGCTACAATTGATGCTTATAGTCGTGCTCTACGTCGCATTACACACCAACTTGATAAGGCTCGACTTCTTTTTGGCATCACCCTTCATGATATTTTCAATATTTACTTATATAAGGTGGCTTGGGCTTGTCCAACACTTCGGATAGATATCGTCTGCGCGACACATATCCTTATTTGTTATATGCACTATTTATTGCTGCTTAAGGCTATCTTTGCACTTAAACCAATTAAGATTGTACCTGATACTCCTTCAAGTGTTCTTGAGTATTTCTGAGCTTTAGGACTGCTAAACAAAATGCTTCCTAAACTGGCATAGAACAAGTTACAACCTGTTGCTAACAGACTAAATAACAAACCTAAAGTCAGCAATTCGCCTGTAGCATTAATTGCCGTTGGATCAATAAACTGAGGCAGGAATGCTAAAAAGAACATTGCGACTTTAGGGTTTAATACACTAACGATGACGCCTTGCTTGAAAATATTACTTTGTTTTTCATCTGAAATATCCACACAAATTTTAGAATTGTTACGGTAACAATTAATAATTGATATTGCGCCAAGATAGAGTAAGTAAGCCGCACCTAAACACTTGATTATCGTAAATAAAAATGCAGAGCTAAGAATTAATGCAGAAAGACCTAAAACAGCAGCTAATGTATGAATCAAATATCCAACACCTAAACCCAGTGAAGCTTTGATACCTGACTTCATTTTCCCTTTCATTGTATTCGTTACAATGTAAATTACATCAGGCCCAGGTATCAGGTTTATAGATAGAGCTGCAATTACAAACAATAATAAGGTGTTCACTTCCATTACGACAATACTCCGAGGTGCATTTAACGCCCAATTAAGGTGTGAAGCACGCGACCACTATACTCAATTTGACCACCGTAAACACTGGACTTAACTCAAACCAAAAATGCCAAGCGTGCTGAATCACTCTTAAATTGTTTGTTATACAAATTTACAGACTTCCTGCTTTGATATGAGATTTCAGTTCATTTATACTTATCGATTTTGTCTTAGCACCTAGAATTTCAAAAATAACCTGAGCTCTGTTTCTTAATCTAGTATCATCTGAAACAAAGTAATCACAAATATAAGCATGCTCTAAATGCTGTCTATCCCTGTAAGAGCTTGCAATTTTGTTCTTGTTAGAAAATTTTACATGCTCAGTTTCGAAGTTTACAAAATCAAATAGATCACTTAAATTCTCAATCGTGTCCCTATAATCATCAACTTTACCAATATCACCAGAATGAACAAACTCTCCAATACTTGTATTATAAAATTGAGAAACTATTTTATCGTAACCTGTTAGGTCTTTCTTTTCCTTACCCTTAAAGTAACCTACCAAATCGTTAGATATTGTATTACTCAACTCCCTACCTTTTCTTAGCTCTGGATAGAAATGAAAGTGCTGAATGACATCGTTCATTATTTTTGATTCATACAGCTTTGTTAATTTAGAGTATTTTTTAACTCTACTAATAGTATCTTCTATTTTTTCATGTACATAACAAAGCCCCGCATCCATATAACCAACCATATTTCCGTCAGTTATCAATTGCAAATCGGACAAGAACGAGCTTAAGAAAACTGGATTACTGTTTACAGCATCTTCGATTAAAAAAGAGCTATAAACAAAACCAACCTCAGATTTAGATATGTACTCTCTTACTTTCCGGTCTGCCGCTAACACTTGAACTGCGTTTGTATCTAGGTATACTGATTTCCCATTAAAATTTGACTTATTGAACTTAATATTTTCATTATTAATTACAGAATAACTATCAAAGAATTCATCCTGAATATTTGCCGTTCCATAACTCAACAACTTAATTTTGAAAGTAACTATTATCGTGTTAAGTTCAACAAGATAACTTCTATATTCTGTAATCCATGTTGCACCAAGCTTTCTAACAAATAGCTTTTCATGGTCATATAACGTTCCAGAAAGCGCAAAGTCATCATTAATTATCACATCAAACTCTTTTGATATATGACCAATCAGATCGCTGTAATTTTCATTCAATTGCTTAACTGAATTATAAATTTCGCTCCAAGCACTAACTACTAGGTAGTAATCTACATTTGAATTTTCTCGGTCACCCTTAAGAGAGTCTTCAAGTTCACATACAAGAGCGAAATCTTGGGAACTTTGAATCTGACTAAGTGACTCTAAATCATCAAAATGCTCCATTAGCTTATTGTAGAGTATCCTTGCGATTGCCTTTTCAATTAATTCACTCATGAATTACCTCATTTGTATAACGCCGCACTAAGCTGCCGGAAACCGTGGCATATACTTTGCGAAGCAAAAGTGCCACGTGTTGGAGGTCAGTTTGAGTGCCTTGTTAGTTTTGGCACAAACTGTAATCGAGCTTTTGCTTGTCAATTGGTGGCATATCACTCACTTGAGTGTAACCCCATATAGAAAGAATCAAAACTACGGTTGGAGAAAGAATGCAAATTACCGATTTAAAGTAAGCAATTGCACCTGTTTTGATGGCTGTCCGTTTATATACCTTCACCGACCTTGGGGGAAAACGCCCCTCTTTTATCCCTTTAATTCCAAGGGGAAACATAGCAATACCTACTATTATAAATAACGATAGTGGGAGACCAATAAACAATATGTGCCACACATAGTCTGCACCATTAAAACCCCAAAATTCATAGCAATGGGGGCGGTTACCAAAATCTTCCACCATTGGTTGAAACCAATAGCTGTTTGCAACAATTGCTACAAATCCAAGGGAAGCGAATAGTGAAAGCCGAATAATCACCTCTTTTTTCGTATATTCTTTTGCATACTCCATCTTTCAACATTCCTTTGAGAAACTAACAGTATATTAATAAGCATTCTTACTTCCGCGCAAAAATATACTCATAAAAAGCTTTTATTATACTCGATATAATCTTTATATATCATGAAGTTGATAGCACTTTTTTACACACAACGCTTTGTGAGGGGATGTGAAAAGTAAGAAATGTATTTAATCAGTCTTATTTAATACAATATAGAATGTTAAATTAATTAATTTTCAATCGGTTATGGATTTTATTCCGTTTTTAACAAGAAATATTTCTTATTAAAAACAGAACTCATGCGATAAAATCACCACGTGTCATTAAACTGTTTATATACACAGTAAATAAAGCTAATACAAAATCACGTTATCATAATATGAATGAGTATTTGTTCTAAGTAACTTTGGGGCTGATATGAGCTAGCCAAGAGAACTAGCCCATTGGACTGACATGCTTTTGATGGTATCTCAATTAGTGGTAAGTTGTGGTAGAAGAGTTACCACAACCGTAATTTGTGGTCAATGAATTACCTCAAGCCATTTGGGGGCAAAAATGAGTTTATTAAACGTGCTTTACCAGTGGCTTTTGCATTGGAATACAATCCAAACTAATACCTCTTGGTGAATAATAGGTGGATAGTTTCTCCCCTATAAACCCACATGAGCGATAGAAAGGCGCCGCATTTATGGTGGATTCTAATTTCAGCAATAATAGGCCGTTTTCTTTAGCTAAGTTTTCCAAAAAAGTAAGCATCTGCTTTGCCGCACCTATTCCACAGTACTCAGGATCAACAAAAATAGCATCAACCATACCTGTTTCGATATTGAGCTTACCACTACCAATAACTCGCCCATCAGTGACAGAAACATAGAAAGTTTCCATTACATCTTGAATGAATCCGTCAGACACTCCCCCATCAGTCCACAATGAAAGCTGTTCTTTACTGTAGTACGCTGAGAATTTATCTAAGATTGCGCGGCTTCTCAACTCACAAATTAAAACCGCATCTGCTTGGATTGCTTTCCTTATTGTGATCACTAAACTTCTCCCTAAGAAGTCAGATAAATAAACTAAACCTGATTCTTTACTTTTCTTTTGGTAGAGAGTATTCACATAACTCTTAATAAAGTAATTAGCACACTTCTACATAATCTAAAGTTCAAACGTAGAATGTTCGTAGGCAAATAAATACCAACTTATTCAGATGTGTATTATTTACCACGACTAATTTCAGAGCCTGTTGACCGACAATAGAAACAAGCCCACAGCGTATTATCCTTGTTTAATTACTCTGTTATATGTTCTAAGCACCTAACAAATCAAGGTGTTTTAGCTTTTTGTAGCGTAACGCCATAGATATACAGTGTGACAACTCTTTAGTTGGTACATCGTCGCCAAGCTTAAATATTAATGCCCGATTACCTTCATACTCAAAGGCATTTCCGTATACCTCTTTAAAGGTATCAACTAAGGTTGTTTGGCAGTGGAAGTAAATACGATATTCATTTGGGGATTTGGGTTTCCAGTCATATCTAATAGTACTTCCAATTTTAGAAATATAACTTGGCTCTCCCCACTTTAGTGTTTCGATTAAATCAGCAATCCCATGTTCATTTGCTGTATTTATGATAAGAGAACGAATAACTAAGAGAGACTCTGATACTTCATCAGGATAAGTTTCAAATTTTTGTGCAACACTTAAATCCATTCGTTTGATCCTATAAATAAGAACATATCACGCTTAATTAAAATATGGGCAGCACTACCCCATTACTTTAAGCACTAAAGTGTCTCTAAAACTATGTATTGGACTGTAATACAATACACTTTCTTATAAAACGCATTAATGTTTGCGGTTACAAGTTGATACTATCTTTTGGGTGATTGATCCCATCGTAAATTTTGACGGGCTCCAGATCATAAGGATTAACACCATCAAGACATGCAACATTGATTGCAAATTGATGGGGATTAGAACGTCTTTGATGGTGAGTATATATACCGCAAGTCTTACAGAAGTAATGTTTAGCAGTCTTTGTATTGAATTGATAAAGGGTCAAGTTATCTTCTCCCTTTATTATCTTTAGGTTTTCAAGTAATACAGAAGCTGCGATGGCACCACGTTTTCGACACATAGAACATGAACAACGACGAGGATCTTCTAATCCGTTTGGCATGGACAGCTCTAACTCAACTGCACCACAGTGACATTTTGCAATGTGAATTCCTTTAATTTCCATATTTAACCGCCATATCGATGCACCAACAGAAATACAAAATTGATTATGACTACTTTTATTCTTTACATCGTTGTTTAGCAAGCCTAGTAATTTACTTTAAATCGCTTTATTTATGCTTTCAAATCTACCATAAAAAATAACGAATCGAGTACACACATACACCACCACCAGCGTGGCTATAATAAGCTCTAAATATGCTAACTGATTAATTTGATGTACATATTGGGTAGGTATGCCTTGTTGTTCCATCCAATGAGCTAATTTATACAAAGCAGTAGAACCTATAACCATAGGAAACGTGAAGGACGCAAAACTCGCGTTAAATGGCAACCTAAGTAACCTGAAAAACGCGCAATAAATAACACTTGTTAATAGAATTGCGATACCAAATAAAATGCCTACCAGCACTGGGGAAGGCTGCTCTATCAAACTTAAGTAACCAGCTAAAGTTGCACTTGCCGGTGCTGCAAGTATCGCAATAGTTGGCTTTTCAGTGTCAGCGATGGGATCAGTAAAAAGCAAACGGTAGAACATGAGAGGTAGCATTACTACGCAGGCCGCAGTTCCAAAAAATAACGCTATATGAGCAATTGGAGCTAAATCAGACTGCCCTGAAAAAGTAACGTCCGCAACAATAATTCCAACAGGAGGAATAAACCAACTTGGTACCATGTGATGTAATTTGAAATTTTTGATTCGATGATAAACAAACGTGATCATGAAAATCACATGCATCATGATAGCAAATAGCCAAATGCCATCGCCGACAGTTTGATTAAATTCTCCAACAGAATGAGAAACGATCATTAGCGCCATGGCAAACGTTGGAAGAACGCTGCCAATCACAGGGTGAGCAAGCTCGGATTGCAACTGTTTAGGGTGAAGGCAAAACTTGATGAATAAAATAAATAACAGAGAACATGCAATTGTTGCGGCAAACCACTTAGAAAAACCATTGAAAGTATATGCATTCTCCCAGCACCAGCCGAGACTACCCACTCCCAGTGCAAGACCAGCAATGGATGATGGCGCATAAAGAAGTTTTTCTTTTGCCGATTTCATTATAGATAGTCCAATTCCCCACAAGCATTAAGGTACATTTTATATACCACTTAAAAGTGCAAATCAACCACATAGAAACGAATTTGCAACCTTGGATATATTAATTAATTACATAATAAACAAGGCATTAACCTTTGTAAGGATTTAGGTGAGAGTGTTATGCTTACATAGAATATGCTTAAAAGGGGTATTTGAGAGTATTGAAAAGTGATAAAAGCTTGATTGTTTTTATCAGTAAAACGACAAGTAACACAACACGTATATTAACTTTAAATAGGGTTTAGCTATGGGAATATTGCCTCAAATAAATATTCAATAATATCTCCCTGTAATTAGCATTTCAGACCATCCGCTTTTTATGCCGCAAATTAATCAATTCTTCTAATTGCTTTTGCTCTTTACGGGCTTGTTCGTATTGTTGTTTGGCAAGCCACCGTTTTTTTACTTCTTCAAAGCGTTTAACTTGTTGGTTGCTGGCTTGTAATTGCTGTTTACTGTGATCACATTCAGCGCTCATGATTGCTTGCTCATGCTGATGATGATCAATCATGGTCGTTAACTGTGACGTTAATTGATTGCTGTTATTAAGCATCGCACTGTTTATCGCAGAGCCGTGTGTTTGTTCAGCCCCCATATAATGCTGTTTTAGCTGACCTAATAACTGTAGTTGTTGCTGATAATTATCCACTTGCAGGCGCTGCTGCTGGTAAACAACACTGAGTTTATCGCGCTTTTGCTCTGATAATCGTTGTAATTGCTCAACAGCTTTGACTGGCAAATTCATGACATATTCTTGCTCCATTTCCTAAAACACGATGTGGCTATGGTGCTGACGGACTGGGTTGATTGACTGAAAACAAGTTGGCTAATTGGGTTAAGCTCGCTTGGTAATCACAGTGTTCAGTTACAGGTTGCTGTAAGAACTGTTTAAGCTGGGGTTGCATCATTACCGCTTGATCTAATTCAGGATCTTGTCCTTTTTGATAGCCACCTAATGGTAGTAGCTCTTTTACTTGCTGATAGTTAGCATTTAACTGTCTAAATTGGTTAGCAACAGTGACATGAGCTTGTTCGGTACAATTGCTCATACATCGGCTGATGGAAGCATTGATATCAATAGCAGGATAATGCCCTTGCTCTGCCAATGTGCGAGATAACACAATATGGCCATCTAAAATGGCGCGTGCCGAATCCACTACAGGATCTTGCTGATCGTCCCCTTCTGCTAACACGGTATAAATCGCAGTTAAACTGCCATTAGGATTTTCCCCATTACCAGCACGTTCAAGTAATTGAGGTAATAAACTAAATACCGATGGTGGATAACCCCGAGAGGCTGGCGGCTCTCCTAATGCGAGTGCAATTTCACGCTGCGCCATGGCATATCGAGTTAATGAGTCCATTAGTAGCAATACGTCTTTGCCTTGATCACGAAAGTATTCGGCAACGCGGTGACAAAGCTTGGTCGCTCGTAAGCGCATAAGTGGTGATTCATCAGCAGGTGCGGCGATGATCACTGCACGTTTTCGTCCTTCCTCACCTAAGTTACGCTCAATGAATTCACGAACTTCTCGACCACGTTCACCAATCAGCCCCACCACAATAATATCAGCGGCAGTGTATTTGGTGATCATCCCCATCAAGACACTTTTACCTACACCACTGCCAGCCATTAAACCAATTCGCTGTCCTTTACCAACAGTAAGTAAACCATTAATCGCTTTAATACCAACATCTAATGGTGACTCAACAGGCTGGCGTTTCATAGGGTTAATAGGCTTTGGCTCTAACGATAAACTCTCACCACCTTGTAGCGGTAAACCATTATCTAGCGGCTCTCCTAGCCCGTTAACAACTCGTCCAATCCACTTATGGCTAACATTCACTGTACTGCCACCTTGCATCGGGATCACCTTCGCACCTGCATATAATCCACCGAGTTGACGAACTGGCATTAAATACGCAATGTTGTGATCAAAACCGACCACTTGTGCTTCAATCTGCTCACCATCATCAGCCACGATTAAACAACGTTGATCAAGTTTAAAACGACAACCCACAGCTTGTAGCATTAAGCCATTCACTTTTACCAACCGCCCTGTGACCCGTGCAATAGGCACACTATCAAGAGCGGCAAGTGCGGTTAAACTATCCGCTTGAAGACGATTCATGCTGATCTCCTTGTTCAACACGGATTAGGGTATCTAACGGATGATTCTGCTCAACTAAATGTTGCTGTACATTCTCGATACAAGCTTCTAGTCGCGCATCACAACCCACATCGGCTTCTGCGTTATCCGTTATCAGCTGACAACCTCCAACAGGTAATGTCGGGTTAGCAATCAGCTTCCAAGACTCAGGTAAACTCTTATTGATGGTATGGATCCGATCGATATCTTGCGGGTTAAGTTCAATGATGATTTTTTCTGTTTTACCCGGAATCGCATCCAGTGCTTCTTCGACTAAAGCGAGAATTTGTTGTGGCATCAATGTCAGTTCAGCGCGGATAACTTGTTGCGACACTTTTTGTACCAAGTCGCAAATGAGCTGACGTTGTTGTTTGTCTTTTTCTTGTTGCCATTGTTTTAATTCAAACAAGATTTTCTCAACCGGTTTTACTGCTTGGCTAAAGATCTCTCGCCCTGCTTGCTCACCTTGTCCATAACCTTGTTGAAAACCGTCTTTTTGTCCTTCGATAATACCTTGATCACGACCTTGCTCAACACCTTGGTTAAATCCTTCGTCATAGCCCTTGTTGAGCCCTTGTTGAAAGCCCTCATCCAGTTTTTGTTGTAATTCAAACTGGTTGTCTTGCCAATTAATCGCAGGATCAACATCACCTAATCCATCATTAAAGCCATGATTTACTGGCTCTGCCACAGGAGGAAAACGATGAGGCCGATATTGCCCCGGTGATAACTGATGTATTTTTACTTTCTTCATCATCACTCCACCGTCATTTCCTGATAGAGCTGAAGATCAATCTCGCCATTTTCTGCCAGCTCACGTACTTGATCCATAATGGCATTACGGGCGCGTTCTACCTCACTCACAGGAACTGCACCTTTTAGTGCCATTTCATCTTCTAGGGTTTTCACCATACGCTGTGGCATTGAACGTTTAATCGCTTGTTGTAAGCTGATCTCAGCACCTTTTAACGCAATCACCCAAGTCGCAACAGGGACTTCTTGTACCAGCCTATCCATGGTCGATTCTTTCTGGCGACCTAGCACCATAAAGTCAAACATGTTGGTTTCAATTTCGTTCACCATGTCTTCATCATGCAGACGAAGTAATTCCATTAATTGGCCGCGATCACCTTCGAAACGGTTGATAATATCGGCAACTTGCTTGGTACCTAAAATAGGTGCATTTTGTGCTTGCGACATATGAGCAATGCAACGTTCAATCAAATCATGTAAGTCAGCGGCAACATCATGATCTATTTCATCGAGTTGCGCGACGCGATATAGCAGCTCGTCGTGATAATCCACTGGCATTTTCGCCAACACTTTCGATGAGGTTTCTGGCGGTAAATAGGCTAAGAATATCGCCTGCATTTGTGGGTGCTCTTGGCTAACGTATTTAGCCAATAATTCTGCATCCACCCATTGCAATCGCTGCATGTTGTTACGTAATTCATCACCGTAAATGTTATTAAGTAACCCTTTGGCTAAATCATTACCTAACGCTTTACGCAAGGTATTTGAAAGGTACTCTTTCGATGCGCCACGAATACCACTGTGAGCACGAAAATCTTCAAAAAAGTGCTGAATCACCCCTTTCGCACTATCACTTTGAATACCACTTAATGCCGCCATCGAACGGGTCACACGCTGCACTTCGTCACGAGAAAAGTGCTTCAATACCTCGGCAGCAGCATCTTCTCCCATACCCAACAACACGACTGCTGTTTTATCAACATAAGTCAGTGCAGGGGCTTTACTATCCGTCTGATTTTTTGTTTGTGATTGACTCATTAACATTCACCCATTGTTTTAAGACTTCAGCAACACGCTCTGGCTCTTCGGTTGAAATAAGCTGTAAATGTTTTAGTTGGATTTCTAATGGCGAGCCCTGTGGTGGCAACAAATCATTGCTGGCATTAAAGGCGTTATTAGTTCCGTCTATACCTTTCGCGGCTAAACGCTCATTTAACGTTTCTTCATGTTCTTGCTCTTCGCGAGTTTGCAGGCTTTCATCGTAAGAGTGCGCCATATCTTCTTCAGCAAAAGTTAACTCATCACGTCGACGATCTAATCCTGTTAAATGGCTAATAAGCGGTCTTAGCACAAAGAAAATCATCGATAAGCCGAGAATACCGCCGATCATGTAGCGTAATGGTTGTTGTACTGTTGGATCTTGCCACCATGGAATAGCAGGTGGCGCATCAATCGCAATCGGCGTAAAGTTGAAACTTAAAATACTCAAACTGTCACCACGATCAGCGCTGATCCCCACAGCATCTTTGATCATATTGCTAATTTGCTGTGTTTCCGCTTCTGTCCATGCTTTACCATTGGGTGCAGCCGTAGAATTAAGCAACACAGAGACATTGAGTTTATTTAATTTACCTTGTTGATATTGGGTATGGCGAACACTGCTGCCTAACGCATATTGACGATTAATTTCCGTTCGTTCATTGGTATTTTTACTGTCTTTGTTCTCTTCTTCGCCAGTAACGGGTGGCTTGTTACTTAATGAACCCGGCACACCTAAAGCAATATTATCAATACTGTTATTTTCAATACGGTGCTCGTTTTTCACTACAGGCGTTGAATCAACAACTTCTTTGGTTTCTTGAACATGGCTAAAATCAAGATCAGCGGCGACTTGCACGCGGTAATTACTTGGTCCGACAATCGGCGTTAGCATATCAGCGGCACGTTGGATCACCTGCTTTTCGAGATTCTTCTGATAATCAAGGTACTTAGCATTCACTTTACCCATTTCAGACGAGCCAATATCGGCACTGAGTAAACGCCCGTATTGATCAACAACTGAAACATTTTCTGTTTTCATCCCTGTTACGCTGCCAGTAACAAGGTTAATGATAGCTTCAACTTGCTCAGTTTTTAGATCTTCACCCGGTTTTAGCTCAACCATTACTGACGCTGTCGGCGCTTCCGCATTATGGCGAACAAATAAGGTTTTTCGAGGAATGGCTAAGTGAACTCGGGCATTAGCAATAGCATCAAGGGCAATAATAGTACGCACTAACTCGCCTTCCAATCCATGACGGTAACGTGCGGTTTCCATGAACTGGCTGGTTCCTAACGACGAATCTTCTTTTAATGAATCTAGCCCTGTGGGTAACTTGGCTTTGATCCCTTTTGCTGCCAGTAACATTCTAATTTTTGCTACTTCACCTTCCGCCACCAGCACTTGTCCGTTGGCTTCTTGTAGGCGGTAAGGGATCCCTTCCGTTTCTAATACCGAGATGATTTCACCGCTATCAAAACGTTCTTGCTGACCATATAAGGGGCGGTAGTTTTGACTTGAACTCCATAACGCCACCACAATAATGGCAGCCACAATCGCAGCAAGTACAGCAGACAAAACCAGATTGCGCTGACTGCTATGCCAAAGGTTTTTAAGATTATTAATATACGGATTTGAAGACAACCCACTGGTAGCGGTTGGACCTGCTGCCGTATTTGTCATCGATGGTTGGGCAATGATTTCAGACATAAGTTACACCGGCATCTTCATAACATCTTCAAAGGACGCAACCACTTTATTACGCACTTGCATGAGGGCTGAAAAAGATAAACTGGCTTTTTGGCTTGCCACCATCGCGCCTACTAAGTCGTCACTTTTCCCCAATTCAACCGCTGTAACTTTGTCGCTGGCGATTTTTTGATGTTGATTAACGGTATTTAAAACACCTGTCATGGCCTGCGAAAAAGATAATGGCGAAGCGGCAAATTGTGTATTGGTCGCGTCGACCTGCATCAGATTAGGTTTTACGATGAAATCAACTTGAGTGCGTTGCTGCATCTGCTGCATCTGCTGCATCTGCTGCATTTTATCAAGCATGAGTTGTTCAGATGATACAGACGGTAGCGAATTATTTGTGCTCATTTAACTCTCCTTTTATGCCGCAGAACCTAATACAGCATCGATGTCTATTCCCTGTTCACGCATTGCGGCTAACTTGTAACGCAGTGCGCGAGTAGTAACGCCCAATTGCTGAGCCGTCTTGGTTCGGTTACCACCGAATTGTTTAAGAATTTTGATAATGTATTGAAACTCTGCCATTTTCTTCGCTTCTACCCGACCATTCCCTCCCTCAGTTTGAGGTAAAGATGGCGCAGTATTAGGATCAATCGGCAGCATTAAATCTTGTGCAGTAATGAAATCACCATGGCGCATCACCAAGGCTCGTTGCATGACATTCTCTAACTCTCGGATATTACCCGGCCAGTGATATTTAGACAGCGCAAAACACGCATCTTCCGACAACTGACACGCACTTCCCATTTGATATTTATTGATGAAAAATCGTGCAAGAGGAAGAATATCAGCGCTACGATCTCGCAGTGAAGGCCAATGCAACGGCAGTACATCTAAGCGGTAATAAAGATCTTCTCGGAACGTCCCTTTTTGAATTTCTACACGAAGATCTTTATTAGTTGACGCTATGACGCGAATATCCAATGGAACAGTTTTATGGCTACCCACTTTTTCCACTTCACGCTCTTGCAACACACGCAGTAATTTAGCTTGAAGACTGGGTGACATTTCAGCAATTTCATCCAATAAAATCGTACCGCCATTGGCTTCTTCAAATTTACCGGTTTGCGTTTGTGTTGCACCAGTAAAAGCCCCTTTCACATGACCAAACAATACCGCTTCGAGCATAGATTCAGGAATAGCTGCACAGTTAACAGCAACAAAAGGCGCATTTGAACGAGATGAATGTTGATGAACATACTGCGCTAATACTTCTTTCCCGGTGCCAGATTCACCGGTGATCAATACTGTCGCATTTGTCCCTGCAGCACGGTGTGCTAACTGCAACACTTGCTTGCTACGCCAAGATTCAACCACGATATTGGTTAAGGGTTTATCTAATGCTTCAACGCGTGCGAGCAAGCCCAGTAACTGTTCAGACTCAAAAGGACGAAGTAAATAATCGGTTGCACCTGCTTTCATTGCATCCGCCGCCATCATTCCTTGCGCCTGATCGACAATAGCAATAGAAATAGGTGTGGAAGCACGGTTAGTCGCGACAGTTTTTTGATGGAATTGACGAATAAAATCGGTAAGTGAGATATCTGTAATATGCGAGCTGACCAAAGTAATGGCTGAGCGAGATTGATATAACGCAGCACGTCCAGAAGTGAAGTGATTGACGCTATAACCATTGCCTTCAAGCACAGCAATAATTTGGTTTGCTGCACTTAAATTTGGCTCGACTAATTGAATATTGTTAGGCTGCATTAGCTACCCTTCCTTTTTACTGCATCTTCCTTGCGAATAGCGCGAATAGTCACGCGACGATTTTTAGCTTTTCCATCTTGGGTATTGTTGTTGGCAACAGGATAGCGAGATCCATGAGAGCGAATTTCCATCAGCGATGAACGCACACCGTTTTCACGCAGAATGCTGGCTACATCGTCAGCACGAACTTTTGAAATCTGTAGATTGGCAACATTGGATCCTACATTGTCTGTATGTCCATCAATCAATACACGTTTGACATTTTTGTCATGTTTTAAATAACTCGCTAAATCTGCCAAGATTTGTTTTTGCGATGAACTGACCACACGTTGACCTAACTTAAATTGCAAGACCACGTCTCTCGCATCGCGGTATGCCATTGCAGGTAACTTAGCTCGACATAGATTAAAATTAGCCATAGCCTGCGTCATATTCACTGAAGGGACTGTTACATCAAACGTGTTATGTTGACTCGACGATGACAGCCTTACTCCTAACCAATTACCTTGCGCCATGGCTTCAAGTAACGTCTCAATATCAGTATAAAAAGACACTTTCCCTGATTTTTTATCTAAATCCACTTCATCTACAGTGATAGGCGCGGTATTCAATGCCCAAGGAGACTGTACTTGGCTTAATATGGCACGCTCATAAGGTGGTTTTACATGGTAACTTTGTACCTGTATGCCAAGTGGCTGCCTAGGTTTTGCAACAAAGGTAATTGCCCCAAATTGGCTAATTGTTTGACTCAATGAACAACTAAATTTATCGCCTTTATATTTCCACGAAACAAGATCCATAGGTAAAAATAACTCTTTAGCGATAGAGTTTATGGGAGCGAATAAAGCAATGAAAATTGCAGATATAAATATAATTGTATGTTTTATGAGTGTCATAATAAGCACTCACCTCTACATGTTAATCTCAGATTTTATTATAGCTAAATAATTGCATATCGATTTTATATTTAACTCTTATGTTCTTACACTTGAATATATCTATTTAATAATCATAGAAAACAAGTCGAATAAATATTGTTTGACGCTTTTAAAGGCATTTTTTTGACGATTGTAATAACGATTAAATATTATACTAAAGTCTAATGCTATTTCATTATTAATCATAAGTTTAGCCGTGAATATCCATTTGATTTAACTTCATCATAATCGAAGTTTTTTAAATTTAAACATTAAAACAATTTTTATTTCATCGAATACTAATGGTATGAACTAAAGTCACATTTTTGCTCTTAAATGTTTTTAATTTATATCTTCATAGTTATAAACACGATAAACATATTTATATATTACGAATAAACATCAACTACACTTTATTTTTACCCACTTAATTATGATAGCTATGGAATATATAAAATCAGATTTTGACAAAAGATATCCCATATTGAATGTGGAATTGCTAGGAAAACCTATTCATATAATCAAAGATGAATTAGCTAATATTTTAAATAATTCATTACTGGGCTTAACTGATCAAATCCAAAAATGGGTTAAAACTCATGAACTGACGATGTCGGTTACTAGCATTGATTTCCAATCCCCAAAACAGGGACAACATGCGGCATTTACGGTAGCCCATAATGAGAGTGGCATGATGAATTTCCGCTGTTCTGCACCCTTGCTTATTGCACTCGCTGATCGCTTTTATCACTCGCCTGTAAATCGTCTAAATAGTGTTAAAAGTCAAACGATTACAACGAGTGATTTACGTTTACAAGAACGAATAGGACGACTTTTTTCAGCACAGATAGCACCAGAGGAGATGTGGCAATCATGTGATAATTCACTATCAGACGATATCGGCTTAGTCATTCAACTTTCCGTTACCTGTGAAGAGACGATTGGCGACATCATTATCTGTATTGATTCCGCATTAATTCAAACATTAACCAATGTTATTGGCTTACAACCCACATCTGAACTTAATGCACTCTTTAGTCAGCAACTTGAATCGACCAAGGTCAAACTCAACACAGTTTTATGTGAAAAAAAGATGCCTTTAGACCAAGTATTGCAGCTAAAGCCCGGTGATATCTTCGATATTGATTTACTGCAATCCTCACCGATCAGTATCGGTCAAGAGCACTTATTTAACGGCCATGTCGCAGAGCAAAACGGTCAACTTGTTTTAATCATCAACACCAGTAAGGACACATAAGCATGAGCGATATTAACGAATCCGACCTATTCAATGGTGATGACCTTAATTTTGACGATCTTCAGCTAGAACAGTTTGAAGAAACACCTCAACTCGATAGCAGCATGTCGCAACGTAGCTTAAGTTTTTTCAAAAAGATCCCCGTGACTGTCACTCTTGAAGTCTCAAGCACAGAAATCTCATTAGGTGAGTTAATGAAAGCCGGTGAAGGCAGTGTTATTGAGCTAGATAAACTCAACGGTGAACCGCTTGATGTGAAAGTGAATGGATCACTGATGGGGCATGCCGAAGTGGTTGTAATCAATGAGAAATATGGCCTACGGCTAATTGATGTCGTCGAATCTCCTCTTAACACCATGGATAGTTAAGCAATGATCGCTCAGGGATACCACTGGCTGACAAAGGCATGTCAACAGCGCCATTATTTGTATTTACTCACTTTGCTACTTATTGCGCTCAGCATACTATTTTCTTCGGGCGCAGAAGCCAATAGCGGGCTGAATTTCTTGACCGTTACGGATGATCAAGGCGAACAAGAATACAGTGTGAAATTACAGATATTGTTGTTAATGACAGCACTGAGTTTTATCCCTGCCTTTCTACTAATGGCGACCAGTTTTACCCGCATAATTATCGTACTTTCTATTTTGCGCCAAGCTCTGGGTTTACAACAAAGTCCGCCAAATAGAATACTAGTGGGTATCGCTTTGTCACTGACTATTTTGATCATGCGTCCGGTCTGGACTGATGTCTACGATAATGCTTTTGTCCCTTATGACAACGGAGATATTACCCTTTTACAAGCCTTTGATACTGCCGAAAAGCCCGTTCGTGATTTCATGTTAAAACAAACCCATCAAAGTGCTTTAGAGCAGATGATGCGTATTGCCAACGAACCATTAGACCAAGATGTGGAAGATATTTCGTTTGCTATCGTGTTACCTGCTTTTGTGATCAGTGAGCTTAAAACAGCCTTTCAAATTGGTTTTATGTTGTTCATTCCTTTTTTGATCATCGATCTCGTGGTTGCCAGTGTTTTGATGGCAATGGGTATGATGATGCTGTCACCGCTGATTATCTCTCTTCCTTTCAAATTAATTGTGTTTGTACTCGCTGATGGCTGGACCATGACGGTCGGATCGCTATCTGCCAGCTTTGGATAAAAAAGAAAGGAGTAAATGATGACCCCAGAGCTTGCTGTCGATCTATTTTCCAATGCGGTTTGGCTAATTATCAATATGGTAATGGTACTTGTTATCCCAGGGTTATTAGTCGGGTTAGTGATTGCCGTTTTTCAAGCCGCGACCCAAATCAACGAGCAAACCTTAAGTTTTCTACCTCGTTTAATCATGACTTTGCTGATGGTAATTTTTGCCGGACATTGGATGCTAAGGCGCTTAATGGAATTATTTGATTACCTCTTTCATAACATACCGGGAATGATTGGCTAATGGCTATCTCGTTTGCAGAGCTCAACGCCCTTCTCGCTCAGTTTTGGTGGCCGTTTTTTCGTATTGGGGCTGCCATGTTAGCCATGCCATTTTTTGGTGATGCGTTAATTCCTATTTGGGTACGCGCTTTATTAGCACTTGCTATCAGTTTTATTGCCGCGCCACTGATGCCAGCTATGCCCACGACAGATTTACTATCTCTCTCGGCACTTATGCTGGCTTTTGAGCAAGCAATATGGGGGCTGTTATTTGGCTTAATTATCCATTTCCTATTTTCAATTATGACATTATTAGGTCAGATCATTTCACTGCAAATGGGCTTAGGGATGGCAATGATGAACGATCCCGTTAATGGTGTTTCAGTTGCGATTCTTGGGCGAATGTTTCTATTGTTTTCTACCTTATTGTTTCTGGCTTTAGATGGGCATTTATTGGTCATTGATATTCTGGTGCAAAGCTTTACCTCTTGGCCTGTAGGCAGTGGGTTGGCTCTATCTTCAGTAAAACAAATACTCACACTTTTTGGTTGGATGTTCAGTTCAGCCCTTGCCATCGCTCTGCCCGCTATTGTTTCGATGCTTCTGGCTAATATCAGTTTCGGTGTTATGAACCGCGCCGCGCCTAGTTTAAACGTTTATGCATTAGGCTTTCCTATGACCATGTTGTTAGGACTCTTTAGTGTCTTAATTTCTGTCAGCGGTGTGCCTGCGCGTTATGTCGAGTTAGTCCATTACAGCCTAGATCAACTTCAACTCTATATTTCGGGGGGCGTATGAGTCAGTCATCTGCACAAGATAAAACTGAAAAAGCGACTCCGCAGAAGATCCGCAAAGCCCGAGATCAAGGTCAGATCCCACGCGCCAAAGACTTCACTGCAGCTACGATTTTTATTGCGGTTGTGGTTTTCTTTTATTTCCAAATTGATGTGATTTGGCAGACGCTGAATGGCGTCTTTAAATTAAACATGACAATGTCTCGTGATGATCTACGCTCACCTTGGCTAGCGATTGAAGCATTAGGTGCAAGCTTAGCCATTATCATTCAATTACTACTGCCATTATTTGGTTTGATTCTGATCGCCGCTATCGCCAGCAGTCTACTGATTGGTGGTTGGCTATTCTATCCTGCTGGCGTATTGCCAAAATTATCAAAAATCGATCCCATTGCGGGGATAAAACGGATGTTTTCAACGCGATCTTTAGTCGAACTTTTAAAATCGACACTCAAAGTCTGTGTGATTTTCCTCCTGCTATATCTCTATCTTGATGCCAATTTAAGCCGTTTACTAGGGATGCAAAACTTGCCACTGAAACAAGGCGTGTCATTAATTCTGACGATTCTCTTTCATGGCATTTTGCTGATGGGCATAGCGCTATTGTTATTTGGTTTAATTGATATTCCTTACCAAAAATGGGAGCACGCCAAAGAGCTGAAAATGACCAAACAAGAGCTGAAAGAAGAATTTAAAAGTAATGAAGGTAGCCCAGAAATCAAGCAACGCATTCGTCAAATTCAACAGCAATTTGCCCGTAGAAAAATAGATAAAGCAGTACCTAAAGCTGATGTGGTGATCGTCAACCCAACCCATTATGCCGTTGCGATTAAATACGATACCACACTGTCTGAAGCGCCCTTTGTGGTAGCAAAAGGCATAGACGAAGCAGCAATGCATATTCAAACCATCGCCAAACAACACGATGTTGAGATCTTACATTCACCACCATTAACGCGTGCGATTTATCACAGTACCCAGATAGAGCAAGCGATCCCAAGTCAACTCTATGTCGCCGTGGCTCATATATTAACTTATGTTTTACAGCTTAAAGCCTTTCGACAAGGTAAAGGAAATCAACCACAAACGTTACCCAATTTTGTTATCCCAAAACATTTACAGCATTAATTTAAGCGCATTTTTACCGGATTGGATGAAGGACTTCACATGTTAAATTGGCTCACAACACTCAAACAGTCGAGTAAAGGTTATATCGGTATTCCTATCGCCTTACTGATGATTCTGGCTATGGTGATTTTGCCATTACCTCCTATGCTGCTCGATGCCTTATTCACCTTTAATATTGTCTTGGCAATCTTGGTATTGTTAGTCAGTACCACAGCAAAAAGGCCGTTAGACTTTTCTGTTTTCCCCACCATTCTATTAGTCGCGACATTAATGCGACTCACTTTGAATGTGGCCTCAACACGTATTGTATTACTGGAAGGTCATAATGGTGGCGATGCCGCAGGTAAAGTGCTCCAAGCTTTTGGTGAAGTCGTTATTGGCGGTAACTACGTTGTGGGTATGGTGATTTTCGTGATTTTAATGATCATCAACTTTGTGGTGATCACTAAAGGTGGCGAACGTATCTCTGAGGTAGCAGCCCGTTTCACCCTTGATGCCCTACCTGGTAAACAAATGGCAATAGATGCCGATTTAAACGCTGGCATTATTGACCAAAACCAAGCAAAACAGCGCCGTCGTGATGTTGCTAATGAAGCGGATTTTTACGGTTCAATGGATGGTGCTTCAAAGTTCGTTCGTGGTGATGCCATTGCGGGTTTATTGATCCTATTTATCAATATCATTGGTGGTATCAGTATCGGTGTTTTTGAATACGGACTCAGCGCCTCTGATGCTTTTAAAACATACGCCTTACTGACTATTGGTGATGGTCTTGTCGCGCAAATTCCTTCACTGCTATTAGCAACTTCTGCCGCTATTATTGTCACTCGTATTAACGACAGTGATGATGACATGACGCAAGCTATGCAGAACCAACTGCTTGCCTCACCTGCAACCTTATTCACTGTTGCTTCTGTGATGGCAATCATAGGTATTGTGCCAGGCATGCCGCACTTGGCATTTTTCAGCTTTGCCGCAGTATTAGCCTTTGCGGGCTGGCGACAATATAAAAAACCTCATCACCACCAGCAACTTGAAGAGGTTGAAGCCGTTTCTCAAGCCATGCAACTCGACCACGAAACGCCATTAACATGGGATGACATTCCTCATGTTCAAAGTATGTCGTTGTCGCTCGGTTTTCGTTTAGTCCATCTGGTTAATAAAGAGCAAGGAGCGCCACTTACCCAACGTATTCGCGGTGTTCGTAAAAATCTCTCGGAACAAGTCGGCTATTTACTGCCTGAAGTGAATATTCGCGACAACCTAAGCTTAAAACCGAATCACTATACTATTGCCGTTCATGGCGAGATCATTGAACAAGGCAGCATTGAGCCTGAGCGTTTAATGGCTATTGCCGTGGGTGATACCTATGGCGAAATAGATGGCATCCTTGGCCATGATCCTGCTTATCAACTCCCTGCGGTGTGGATTGAAAATAGCAACAAGGCAAAGGCCTTGAACATGGGTTACCAAGTCGTTGATGACGCGACAGTAATTGCCACTCACTTAAGCAAAGTGATGAAAGTACATTTAGCCGATTTGTTTACCCATGATGATGTAGATTTCATTAACCAACGTTTAGCGCAGCAGGCGCCGAAATTAGCAGAAAGTTTAAGTGCTGCATTAACGCCTGCTCAGCAACTAAAGGTCTATCGCCAATTACTCATTGATCAAGTGCCACTTAAAGATATCCGTACCATTGCCAATACCATGTTAGAAGCATCTGAAAACACCAAAGATCCAATCTTAATTGCTGCAGATGTGCGTTGCAGCTTACGCCGAACCTTGGTGAATCTACTCAATGGTGATAAGAAAGATCTTAACGTCTATGCCCTATCCGATGAACTTGAACAGATGTTATTAACATCGCTCCAACAAGCACAAGCGAGTGGCAATGTGATGCTAGATAGTTTTCCAATTGAGCCAAATATTTTAAGCCAATTTCAACAAAATATGCCGCTTGCGAAGCAACAATTAAAACAGCAAGGCGCAGCCCCTGTTTTACTAGTAATGCCACAATTACGACCACTGCTATCTCGCTATGCGCGTACTTTCGCCCAAGGCTTAGCAGTATTGTCTTATAACGAAGTTCCTGAAAATAAGAATATCAATATCATTGGCAACTTAGGTTAATTCATTCCTGTGAAATTGAACGAGGACGAGCTATGACAACTCAACACACATTACACACCATGGACGAACTTTACAGCTATATTCAAAGTATTATCCCATCGTTAACCCGTAATAACGACGATGCGATCCTACTTGACGCATTTGATCAAAACGATATTAGTCATGTCTGTCAGGCAATTCGAGAAACCACCACCAATCAAGTAACCTACCAACACCTAACATTACGTTTTGGTAGCAATAACGAACAAAGTGTTTACCAATTTGATGTATCTAAACCTGTACAGTTTCTATTTGATCTCTACAGCTTATATTTAGCCATCCGCCATATTGAGTTTCAGCTATCGACTTTCCATAAAGATATTATTAACCCCTTGGTGGTTCCGATAAATTCAGAAACGCTATCATGGCCTATTGGACAAGGCTTTATTAATCAGGTCTTTCAACATCATTCCGTTGCAATGCAGTACATTATTCCCTGTGTTCAACTTCATGACATGGAAAATAGTGAATGCCATAACATGATGACGTTAAATGCAAATTTAGAATCATTAAAAAAGAAAGCGGTAAAACTCTGGATAGATATTATCCCACCCACCCGCTATTTAGAGACAATAAAAACAATTAAACCTGATGCAATTAAAACGTCGCATATTCTTAATGATGATCATAAGCGCTCAGGCCTGATTCCCGTCATTCGTTTTATCCGTAAAAACAATACATTATTTATTGCAGGACGAGTGGGTAGCCAGCATGAATTAAACCAATATCGACTACTTGGTGCGCAATATTATTTCGGTTACGTCAGTGATATACCAATGTCGGTATCAATGAAAAAAAAGGTTGCGAATAATAATCAAATATAAAATTATGACTTTTATATCTCTACAGCCCCATAAAAATTAATGAGGTTTTCTTATTTAATATCATCACGATTTAATAAGAAAACCTCATTTATTTGGCTCAATATCAAATTTATTCCCCTATTCTTTTATTTTTTGAAAATATTAAAAATAAAAATTAATGTTCTTTTCCAACTGACCGCATAGATACAGTGAGCAGGAAATACCTCGATAGATTGATTACAAGGAGAACTATCATGGCTCTATCTATGCACACCAATTACGCATCACTGGTTACACAAAATACACTGAGCAATACTAGCAATTTGTTAAACACAGCAATGGAACGTTTAAGTACAGGTTTCCGTGTAAATTCAGCTGCAGATGATGCTGCTGGTCTTCAAATCGCAACTCGTCTAGATGCGCAAACTCGTGGCATGTCTGTAGCTATGCGTAACTCGCAAGACGGTATTTCAATGATGCAAACCGCTGAAGGTGCGATGGATGAAATGACTAATATCGTCTACCGCATGAACGACCTTGCAACACAGGCATCAAACGGCACAGTATCAGCAAACGACCGAACAGCGCTTGATGCAGAATTCCAACAGCTTGGTGAAGAGCTTGCCAACGTAATGGCATCAACCAGCTTTGGTGGACAAGACATTTTGACCGATGCAGGCTCATTTGGTGCAGGCGCAGTTAATTTCCAAATTGGTACTCAATCAGGTGATCAACTAGCTGTTGATGTATCAACTGAAGTACAAGCCGTGAATGCCACCATTGGTACTGCAGGTTCGTTAGCTCTAGGTGATTTGACTTCTGCAGCTAACGCACAAACAGCACTAACGACCCTAACAGGTGCTAACGGTGAAGCAGGTTTACTGAAAGAAATTGGTGATGCACGTTCAGCACTGGGTGCCAACATTAACCGCCTTGACCACACCATCACTAACCTAGGCAACATGGTTGAGAATGTATCTGCAGCCAAAGGTCGTATTGTTGATGCTGACTTTGCTGTTGAATCTTCAAGCATGACTAAAAACCAAATGTTAATGCAAGCCGGCACAACGGTACTTTCCCAAACTAACCAGTTACCGGGCATGGCAATGTCACTACTTCGCTAAACAGTGGTTTCTTTTTCCTAAGCCTCCCTCGTGGAGGCTTTTTTGTAGCCATTATTAGATATCAGTAAGTCGGTATGTAGGAAAGCGAACGATTAGTAAACCTTTGGTTAATAAACGGAAAATAGGAATAAAACAGGAAACAACAAACGGAAATCAGATTTCCGCCACATCTCCAACAAAACCTAACCCACTGTTTTTAAATGTTTATTTTGATAAGTATTCTGGCATAGCTCTTGCCAATATAAATAGTCACTTAAGGAGCAATCAATGAATTCGTTAGATCCTATTCAAATGGCCACTCAACTCGCCACCTTTGATGTACAGCCATTTCAGCAGCGGTATCAATTACAAGCTGATAAGTACCAGAGCCAATTAAGTGCATTGGGTAAAGTAGAATCTGCCCTACGTGATTTTCGCGCAACAATTCAAAGCATCAACAGCTCAACTGCAAGCATTATTCAAAATAAAGCGACATTAAGTGACGACAGCCACTTTTCCGTCAGTGCAAATGCAAAAGCATTAAGCGGCAATTATCAAGTCTTTGTTGAGCAAGTTGCCAGCGCCCATCAGGTCAAAACTGATATGCCAGCAAACTTGGAGTCAACGACTTCTGTACCTAACACAGGAACACTCTCATTCACTGTCGATGGCCAAACTCTTGATCTCGACCTTTCAACAATAGATAGCGATGGTGACGGGCAATCCACCATATCAGAGCTCACCACAGCAATTAATAACCACCCCGATAACCCCGGAGTGAATGCCACGTTAGTTCGTACCAGTGGTCAAACTCATTTCATGCTAGCAAGTAACGAAACAGGGATTGCGAACACATTAAGTGTTTCTTCAAGCACAGGCACAACATGGTTTGATGGTGCTTTTACTAACTTAACTGAAATAAGTGCGCCACAAGATGCAGTGATTTGGCTTGGCGCGAAAACCACGGGCTTAAAACTGACCAATAGCAGCAATACGTTTTCAAATGTTATTGATGGTATTGATATCACTGCAACCAAAGCACAAACCTCTGGTGATACAGCCATTTCTATGGCTATCGATGCCGATCAAGATGCCACCTTGGAGCAAGTTAATTCATTTATTGAAAGCTATAACAAGGTGATATCCAACCTTGATAGTTATACCCAAACAGGCTCAGCAGATACCAAACGTGGTGCACTGGCAAATGATCCCACTCTTCGTTCAATAGAATCGCAATTAAATAACCTTTTACGCGATCAATTTGAAGGCAAGAGGCTATCTGAAATTGGGATCAGTATTAACCGCGAAGGCAAACTTGAAGTTGATAAAGATACCTTTAAAAACGCACAACAAACCATGGGTTCAACCATTGAATCCATGTTTAACGGTGACGGTAATTTATTCGATTCATTAGAAGATTCACTTAAGCCTTTTCTTCAATTTTCTTCAGGCATGTTTACTTCTCGCAAAGATGCACTGAGAAACAACATCGATCGTATCGACGATAAGCAAGCCAATCTTGAACGTAAATACGACATGGCCTACACCCGCTACCTCAAACAATTCACCCAAATGAATCAAATCATGACCCAAATGCAGCAAACCCAAGGTTTATTTGGTTAAAAGGAGTACAACAATGTTAATGCAAGATGCAGGTTTTAATTCATATCAACAAGTCGACTTGGATGCACAAGCCGCTTCAGCCTCACCCCATCAATTAGTCTTGATGCTTATTGATGGCTTTCAAGATGAACTAATACGTGCACAAGGTCATATCGAAGCAAAACGACTCGATGCCAAGGGGATAAGTATTAATAAGTGCATGAACATCTTAATAGGGCTAGATAGTGCGTTAGATCTAGAACTTGGCGGCGAAGTTGCAGCTAATTTGCATGATCTTTATGAGTTTTGTCAGCTTGAGCTTTACCAAGCAAGTGTCAAAAACGATATCTCCCACCTCGATAATGTCACTTTAGTGATGAACAACATTCGTGAAGGCTGGCAAGGATTTGGGCAGCATGCAGCCAAGTAATTCCATATCGCTAAAAGTGCTCACCGCAAAAATTCAGCAAGCTGCTGCGACTGAAAATTGGTCTCGCTTACAGCAGCTTGATGATGTGTTACGTACGCTGTTACTACCGCTTAACTCGAAGCCTAAAACAGCGCAACAGCAAGTACAAATAAAGGCGTTAATGGCTGCACATCGCCAAGCATATCTTGCGTTACAACAAGCACAACAAATACTGCAACAAAAAATCGCAACTGCTGACAAGGAAAAAGAACGCCTTGACGCTTATCAGTCAGCCAACAATATGGAGTGAACAATGTTAATTAATACTGCGCTCACCAAAATTGACAATGTATCGTCATCATCTGATATCAAACAAGCTGGGATGCTTGCTGAACACTCAGACGCGACAGTAGAGCAAGAAAGTTTCTCGCAAACATTACAAACATTACAAACATTTTCTCAACAAAGCGAAAGTACGTTACCAGAGCTGCTATTAGGCAATGCTAATGCAACAGCTCTTGAACAGCGAGACCCAGCAACAATATCGCAAAATCAAGCATTGCAGCCGGTACCGCCAAGTGAAATTGAAACAACCGTAACTACACCAATTATAGGCAATTTTTCACTTAATCACTTAGCTACACCGCCAACCACAAGCACACTGTCCTCTGCTTCATTTAAGCAGCAACCAGATCTTAAGAGTGCATTATCAAGTTCTCATCAGATGCTAGACGGTGTCAATCCATCTGCGTTCAACCATGCAAACAATCCTACTAAGGGAGTAATAGCACCACTAACCATAACTTCACTACCAAGTTCAGCCTTAGAGCAAATGTCATCGTTGAACGCGGTAAAAACACCGGTTTTCAATGGTGAAATGCCCGTTGCACAACCGGTTCAAAATCTTACAGCAGTCGAACAAGTTTTATCTGCTCAAGCACAAACACAAACTAACATAACGGTTAATCGTGTGAATTGGGCTCCTATAAGTGTTGATCCTCAATCTCCACAATGGGGTGAGAAAATGCTGAATATTCTCCAAGATCGCGTTTCTCTTCAAGCGACACAAAACATGCAAGAAGCACGTATTCGTTTAGATCCACCGGATCTTGGCAAGCTTGATCTGATCGTCAAAATGGATGGCGACAAATTGAATGTTCAAATCAGTGCCAATAACAATGCAGTACGTGATGCACTTAACCAAGTCTCTGAACGTTTACGTCATGATCTCCAGCAACAATTTGTCAGTGTCGACGTTAACATCAGTCACGGCGAACAACATTCTCATTCAGATCAAACCGCACAACATTCACCCCAAGATGATAACGATCATAGGGTAATCACTTCCTCGTCATCAGCAGACGTTGAAACATCGACAACCAATGAGCATTGGCTATCCACGCTCGCATAATTTTCTTTTTTAGGATCAGGATGATGACTAATAAAAAAACGCTTTCTAACCTCTTTATCATATTGCTGATCAGCATTATTGTTGCTGTTGCCACTTTTAGTGCCACCCTATGGTATAGCCAACAGAATACGTCCACTCCAAACATAGATGTATGGTTCAAAAAAGTCTTTCAATCAGAGCCAGAAGCCACGGCACAACCTGCCTTTCATCCTCTCGATAAGGTCGTTGTCAGTGTAAAAGGCGAACGCCAAACTCATTATGTGATGATTGAGCTCGCAGTCCAAACCCACTATCCCGAACGAATAAAACAAATCGATAGCTACATGCCGCTCGTTCGTAATGCATTACTCAAAATGTTCAGTAAGAAGAAGTATGAAGAGTTACAAAACCAGCAATCTATTGATCAATTACAGCAAGAAGTAAAACAAACTCTGACCGCAGCCTTTGCCAATACCACGATCGCTCGTGATATCGATGATGTGCTTTTTACCAAATACGTCATTCAATAATGAGGTGAGTATGCTTGATCACAACCCAACCACTCACTATGAGCTCGACACTACCCCTTCGCCACAACAGCATCATATTGATGAAGATCTATTAATCCATAATCACCTTGTTTTAGTTAAACGCGTGGTAAATCAACTTCGTCACCATACTAGCTCACATTGCAGTTATGAAGACATGCAGCAAATTGGATTAATTGGACTGTTAGAAGCGGCGCGACGTTATGGTGATGTCGAAGATCCTCAATTTCCAGCTTTTGCTGTATGCCGTATTCGTGGTGCAATTTTAGACGAACTTCGACGATTAGATTGGCGTTCACGTCATACGCGCCAGCAAGCCCATGAGCTTAACGACATCACCCGTGACTTAATGAAGCAACTTGGCCGACAGCCCACAGAAGCTGAGATCACGTCTGCACTTGGCATTGATAGCGAAAATTATCAACTGCGTTTACAAGCCTGTATGGCAAGTGAAATGCAAAGCCTTGATCAACTGCTAGAGGCCGGTAAGGAGCTGGATGCACCGTTAGAATATAACGGTGTTGAACATGAACATATGCGTCGAACACTCGAACACGCTTTAACGCAATTATCAAAACGAGAGCAGTTATTGCTGACCCTGTTTTATCAACATGAGCTCAATCTACATGAGATCGCGTTGGTGCTAAACCTTACTCCACCGCGTATTTGTCAGCTGCATAAACAAGCACTGAAATCCCTCAATCACTATTTATCGGCTTAGGAGCTGTATATGCAAAAGTTTATCGGTGCCATCATCATTATTATTTGTGTTTTTGGTGGCTATGTTTGGGCTGGCGGAAATTTACGTGCGATTTGGCAACCTGCTGAATTTTTAATTATTGCCGGAGCAACATTGGGATCGTTGATTATTGGTAATCCACCGCATGTATTAAAGGAAATGCGCCAACAATTTCGTCAAGTACTCTCGCCTCGTAATAATGAGGCTCAGTACTACATGGAATTGATGGCATTGCTACAAACCTTGCTTGATACCGTTCGTAATAAAGGCTTTAAAGCACTCGATGAGCATATTGAGTCGCCTCAAAGCAGCACAATTTTTAATCGTTATCCTCTCATTAAGCATGATCATCATGTTATTTCTTTCATTACAGACAATTTACGTTTAATGGCAATGGGACAAATGTCGCCTTATGAACTTGAAGGGTTATTAGAACAAGAAATCAGTGCAATAGAAGAAGATTTACTCTTGCCTTCGCGTTCTATGCAACGTACCGCAGAAGCCTTACCTGGATTTGGTATTTTAGCGGCTGTCATGGGGATCATCATTACTATGCAAGCCATCGATGGCTCTATCGCCATGATCGGCTATCACGTTGCTGCCGCATTAGTCGGTACTTTTCTTGGGATTTTTGGTTGTTATTGCATTCTTGATCCTGCCAGTAATGCCATGGCACAGCGTGTTAAACGCAATATGTCAGCATTTGAATGTATAAGAGCAACACTTGTCGCCTATGTCGCTAAAAAGCCGACCTTATTAGCTATTGACGCAGGAAGAAAACATATTCAGCTAGACATTAAACCTACATTTAACGAAATGGAGAGGTGGCTAACTGAACAGGAGGGATAATGCAGAACACAGAGCAGATCGTCTTTAAACGTGCAGCAAAACGACATTCACATCAACATCACGGTGGCGCATGGAAAGTCGCTTTTGCTGATTTTATGATTGCTCTTATGGCACTATTTTTAGTGCTTTGGTTGATGCAAGTAGTTGATCAAAAAGAACGTAAAGCCATTGTCGCTTACGTAAATAGTGCCAGCGTTTTTGACGAAGGGGCTGGCAATCCTTTTGATACCGCCAACAGTTTATCCCCTATTGATTTCGGTGGCGAAGCTGCCGATCTAAGCTCTCACAATGCAGCCATGACAATAAAATCGTTTTTTGATGGTAACGGTGATGGCCCAGAGCGTGATGCGTTAATTCCTGGTAGTTTTGAAACCCAAGAGCAATTAGCTATCCTTGCTTCGGTCGTTGAAGAAACCGCTAAGCAAGTATCAGCTCAAGGTAATATTTCGGTTGATGTGACACCACAAGGGTTGAGGATCATTTTACAAGATGACTTCAAACAAAATATGTTTCATCGTGGCAGTGCTAATTTAACGCCCTTTTTTGAAGATGTATTATTAAGCATTGCCCCTATTTTTAAACAAATCAGCAATTCACTGATCATCAGTGGCCATACTGATGCAACTCCGTTTAAACGCCAGTTTAGTAATAGATCAAACTGGGAACTCTCTTCTTCCCGTGCCAATATCGCAAGACAGACGCTGATTGCTGGCGGCATGCCAAGCAATCGAGTACTTCAAGTTGCAGCAATGGCTGAACGCGCCCTACTGAACAAGCAATCCCCCAACGCCAGTGAAAATCGTCGTATTGAGTTATTTATTTTAACCACGCCAGCAGCCAGTGTTGTAGATGCTCTTTTTGGTACAGGAAATCCTGATAACATTGTTGATAAAGCTTACGAAAAAGCGCGTTTTAATCAACCTGTGCTAAGAAGCGACTATATAAACCATTCAGTTACCCAACCAAAAGAAATACAGCCCGTCGTGTCTAATTTATAAGCTATATTTTATAAATATTGAATACTATGCTTGGTTTTGGTGAGATTTTAGTGGATGTGTGCCCAATGACTCATACACAAATAAAACAGCGTAAAGCTGATAATTTACAAAAGACTTTTCTATGGCTTATCGTCATTGATTATATTCTGCTGTCTTTTTTTCTATTTCAGCTAGGCTCGCTCGATTTACGTACTGGTACAATGATCAGCCTGTTATTGATCTTTTATAATGGTTTATTAGCGTTTTTTTGTTTTCATCGCGCGAATAGAATAGATGATAGCTACATTATTTACCCTATCATCTCAGCTATATTGCTCGCTTTCGTCTGCTTTTTATATTTCTTCTTTTTAGTGGCTTAACATCGGCGACAAAAAAAATTAACCGCTATTTTCCCCAGCCAGAAACTGACAGCAAACAATGAAACAAAAAAGACACTACTACATACGTACGCCCACATAGCAGATAAACGAAAGAAATACCCAAAGCTAAATGCAATGCCATTAAATGCTTCAAACGGCATCTCTAACCATGGCGTATTGGTAGAACTTCCTATTGTTGCAACCACACAAACTAAAACAATGCAGGCAATACATAAGCCCAGTTTATTTTCGACATGCTTCATTTTATTCATCAGCTCAGTATTCGTTATTGTGCTTTATAAACGAATATGTAAATTACCATAGAATGACTTCAGCATTAATTGAGGTAAAACAATTAAATAAATAGAAAAATGCAAACGGGTAACATCTAAAACGGATCACCCAACTGTAACCATTAATCACCGTTGGATGACCCTTTTGTTGTTACTTCTTCACACACACTACGATTGCATTACCTGATTCCCCATTCCAAGGAATAAGTTTCTCATAGTCATTCTCAAACATATGAACATCAAAATATGGTTCAAGTAGCGCTTGGAGTTCAACAAAACTTACCGCTACCATCGGGTGCTCATCATGCCAAATTTCGGTATTTAGCATATCTGTTTTTTCAATACTCAATTTCAGCGCTTGTTTTTCACCTTCACCTTGATAATACCAACCAGAGCTAAAAGTAAAGCGGCTGTCATCATGTTCTACACTGTGGCTGACAAAGTAATTATTGTTGATTAAGTTCTTTTCAACCGCATTGAAACAAAATATACCATCTTCTTTTAATGCCGCATGTGCACTTTCAATACAACGCGTTAAATTGGCAAGACCATCGCTGTAATGAATGGAATACAAGAAACAGGTGATCAAATCCAATGGCTGATCAACTTTAAACTCACACATATTCTGCAAAACAAAGTCTGCTTCTGGACAACGAATTTTTGCTAGATCAAGCATTGGCTGATTGATATCTAAACCAGCACTTTGAAAACCATGATCAATAAAGTGACGAACATGAGGGCCTGTACCACATGCTAGATCTAGATGTCGCGTACCTTTATTACCAAAAAGCTGGTGAAGTCGACGAATACACTCGGCTTGAGCTTGATAATTAATATCAGCACACATTAAATCGTAGTAAGAAGATAGATCTGTATACAGCGCTGTAGAAGTGGTTGTTGCCAATATCTTATACCGTGTAGGGTTATTAACTGGCGCGGATAGTATAGTAATTGACGTCCGTTCAAAAACACGGATTTTTATCATTACGATAAATTTTATTTACCAAACACTGTAAAAGTAATATGAATTGAGCGCTCCCCTTTAATCACAGTTCTAACAACACGCTATGTAGATGATCATCGCTAAGGCATTTACATCCTCTTACAAATAAAACTGAGAAGCTTTCCCTTGTTTGTCTAGTTATTGATCACATAGGATAAAAGCATACTTTTACAGCTAATTTTAATTAGAACGCTATAGCTAAATATTATTTCAATGTATTTGCAGAACCAAAGACGTATTACTCAAACTTTCGTTTTCAATTTTTATACGCTTGGTGAATTATAGAGGAATAATTATGGCGATTAAATTTCAGTTCTTTACGCTTAACAACGACAGAAAACAATACACTTTTATAGATATGTCATCTTCAACATTTCTGAAAGAGAAAGAAGCATTACTGTCTCAAGGCTTTGAAGTGTTAGATGATGTGATTTATGCAGAAACAAGTGAAGAAGCAGTAGAGCACTATAAGTCGAACTTTATCTACGTATTAGAAGAATATAACAAAGCTGATAATCCCTTTTATAGTGTATTACTCATTTTCGAATCTATTCGAGATTACTTTAAGCGTAAGTAATTAAAACAAAACTATTTAGCTAAACTCATCGTATAGATACTTTGTTATTTCAATACGATGAGTTTCTCTTTATGCATATATTGATATTAGGTGGCACAGGTGGCATTGGTTCAGCTTTAATAAAAGCATATCTAAGCCAAGGCGTTGTCAATCGTATCCATGCGACATACCACAACAGCCATCCAACTATTGAACACCCTCAACTCACTTGGCATCGTACTGATGTCAGCAAAGATTCTGATGTGGCTAAATTATCAGAAACAGTTGGCCAGCTTGATATCGTGATCAATGCGGTTGGCATGTTACACAGTGGCGATATGATGCCAGAAAAAACTATTACTCAATTTGATAGTGATTTTTTCAATCAAAATATCGCAACGAACGTATTACCTACACTGCTAATCGCTAAGCACTTATCTCCTAAATTAAAATCAAAAACATTGAATTACTTTGTTACTGTTTCGGCAAAAATTGGCAGTATTGAAGACAATAATTTAGGTGGATGGATAAGTTACCGAAGTTCAAAAGCAGCATTAAATATGGCGTTGAAAACCATTAGTATTGAATGGAAAAATAAAAAATTTAATACCTGTGTATTCGCTTTTCACCCCGGTACTACAGACACAGACTTATCAAAGCCTTTTCAGCGCAACGTGCCAGAAGGTAATTTACAAACACCAGAAAAAGTCGCTGCAGCATTAATTAACTTGCTACAGCGACTGAGCTTAAAAGATAATGGAAAATTCTTTAGCTACGATGGCACTGAAATTCCATGGTAAGAATTAAAAAATCCAGCTATATAAGTAACCTGAACTCATAGCCATGGTTAAAACAACCGTAACAAAAGCTATAATCATTGGTGTTTTAAATATCGATTTTAATAAGATAACTTCTGTTAAACTTGCGCCAGCACTACCAATAATTAATGCCATCACCGCCCCTAACCCCATTCCTTTTGCAGCTAATGCGGCACTTAATGGAATGACAGCTTCTGCACGAATATACAATGGAATACCAATGACAGCCGCTACCGGAATGGCAAATGGATTATTATCACTTGCTATTTTTGCGATGAATTCAGTTGGCATAAAACCATAAATCAATGAACCAATAGCAATACCACCGATTAAGTATGGCAGTACTTTTTTAAAGTCTTTCCATGTTGTGTTCCAGATTTTTTTCCATTTATTGGTTTCAACTTTCGCTCCGCCACAGCTTTTAGCACCACATGATGATTCAGGTTCAATATAGGCTTCTGGTTTTACAAAGCGTTCAAAATTGAGCTTTTCTAATAGAACGCCGGCAATAACAGATACACCCATCGCCATTACAAAATAGAATGCCGCAACTTTAATACCAAAGGTTACAACAAATAAGCCAATGATTACGGGATTAAGCAGAGGACTTGCTAAAAGGAACACCATCATGGTTCCAAAGCCCGCTTTAGCTCTAAGTAATCCTTTTAAAAACGGGATTGTTGAACAAGAACAAAACGGAGTAATAGCTGCTAATAATGCAGCAACAACATAACCTTTACCTTTCTTTCCACTTAATATTCTCTGAATTTTTGCCGGTGGAATATAGCTTTGTAATACACCAACCAAAAAACTAATCAACAAAAATAGTAGCGTTAATTCAGTAGCCAAAAAGAGGAACATCTCTAACGTATCTTTTAACATCACAATACCAATCTATATTTCTAGAATAATCGAAATATAGTTGATCTTTATTGGATAGATCAAGTTATTTCTAGTAATATCGAAATATAAAGTCAGTAAGGGTAGTAACAATGGATACAGAGATCATCGCTAAAGCATTGAAAGAATTAGGACATCCGACACGATTGATGATTTACAAAACAGTGATTAGAGCGGGTCATCAAGGTATTGCTGTTGGGGGGCTACAAGAAAAACTGTCCGTTCCAGGCTCAACCCTCTCTCATCATATTGCTGGGCTGGCTTCTGCTGGACTCATTTCACAACGCAGAGAAGGACGAACTTTGTTTTGTGTCGCTGAATACCAAAAACTAGAATCAGTGATGGCATATCTACAAGATGAATGTTGTGCTGACGAAAATCAAAAATAAACGTGTAGTACGTGCCATTATTTTAATAAAGCGACAACCGTATGACGATGTACATTCGCTTGTGCTGCTAAAGAGCGATACGTTGCACTAAATTGCTGGTTTCCTGCCCCTGAGAGTTGGCTAAGTTTTTCTTCTACTTGCTTAACATCTCCCAGCGATGTGTTTGCCTTCGCATCTGCCATTTGTTTAGCCAATACAGCCTGATAAGCTTTGATATCATCAAGGCTTTGTTGCACTTGCCGTAAATGTTGGTTCACTTTTACTAAAGCATCGCGAATTTGCTCACGGTTATTAAAAGTAAATTGATTATCTTCAATACCTTCGGGCTCAGGCTTAATCGTAAGTGTATTGGCCTGTCCTGCAGGGTATCGATGCCCTTGACCAATTACCTGTACTTTTCCTTCCAACCCTTGAAAGCCTTGCTCATTGGTTCGAAATACAATATCGCCGTTATCTTGTTGCGATGCTCGAAGACCAAAAGGGATCACATGACGATCTATTTGCGAAACTAAGGCTTTATCACTTAGTTTCGCATCCATATTCACAACAACCGTTCCCAACTGTTGAAAACTTAATTTAATCAGCTCACTGTGCTCTCGCTGACGCTTAACATTCAGACCGGGAACAGAAAATGTACGTGTTATTGGTCTATCAATATTAACTTTTAGCTCTGCATCAATAACACGAAGTCCATCGCTCTTAGCGTTATTCAATGTGTGTTTTATCGAATCAAGATGATGATTCGCATTGTTTTGAGCTGACGGAGAAACAGCGCGTTGAGCAATAAGCTCAGTACTTAAGATCTTCTTTATTGCTTGTAAGTCCCGTCCTACAACTCCTAAAGCTTGTTGTGCTATTTGTACCGATGTTACTTGCTGCTGACCCTTGGCGAGTAAGGTTTTGGAAACCGTGTATCCATCTTGCTGATAGCTTAATTGTTTTAAGTTCGAACCAGCGATTTTCTTGGTATCGATTGTGTCTGCGGCTGACGGAACAATGGCAGCTTTCTTGCTCGCATTAGCAAAATTTATACTCTGAGTTCTAACTTCCGATGTACTTGTAACCATAGTTCTTTGCTACCTTACAATCGATTAAACAATGAAAGGTCGTTAATTTTCATGTAGCTTGCCTGTGTAGCCTGAAGCGCAGCCATATAATTATTTAAACGAACCGATGCTTCACCATAATCCAACGCTTCTAGATCATTGGTTACGGCTTCAACAAATAACTTATTATCACCATGGCTGGATTCCATTAAATCTAAATTATTATGGCGCCCACCAATATCGGTTACTGCTGCTAAAACATTATCATGCGTTATATCTAGAGTATTTAACGTTGCTTGTAAGGTGTTATTGAGATTTGCTGTCGGGGCTTGTAACTCGGTTATCGCTGCGTCAATCTGATTTAAGATATTATTACCGCCAAGATCGAGCATTTCTTGTGAAGCAAAATTTGCTTCCATCGTAACGCCTTTGGCTACCGTCACTACGCGCTTATCGCTATTACCTTCAAAAATATAGCCACCAGCAGGTTGTGCTGTAATCGCTGGGACATCACTTTGAGTACCGGAAAAAAGGTAATTACCCTCTTCATCTTGAACGTTAAATGAAGACATAAAAGCATCACGTAAGCTGACTAATTTATTCGCATAACTTTCTCTATCGGCATCTGATATGGCACCATTTGACGCTAATAACAACGTATCTCGCATATCCTTTAACGTATCACTTGCGGCCATTAAATGAACTTCTTGCGAAGATAGCGCGGTTTTCACATTACTAATGTTATCTTGGTACTGATTTATCGCGCTATTTTCACGATCTAAATTCAATAAGTTAATAGAATCAATTGGGTTATCAGATAATTTGAGTAAGCGCTGACCTGTTGACATCTGCGCTAACACTTCACCTAAACCTTGGTTATTTTTTGATAGGCTGGTTAACATTAGCTGGCTAAATTGCGTATCACTGACTCTCATCATTCATCCCTTACAATAATCGTAATACTGAGTCGAACAGTTCATTGGCTGTACTGATCACTTTCATGTTTGCTTGATAAGCATTAGTAAATGTCATTAGGTTTGCCGCTTCTTCATCACTGTTAACCGCACTTAAATTATCTCGTGCTGCGTTGGCTTGACTAAATAAGGTTTCTGCGGCTTTTTGATCAACGGAGGCTTGTCGCGTTTCTATTGCCGTTTTACCCACCATAGAAGCAAATGCATCACTCAAGGTCACACTACCTAACCCATTGATCGCCATTGGTTTTGTCGACAAATCGATCAAGGCTTGTAACGTATCACTGTTACCCGGTGCCCCATCTGAAGATAATGCCAGCTCAGCCGGTGTGATCGCTGTGATATCAAGACTGCCCGCTGGTGAATTAGGATCGAATGAAAACAATGCTTGGCCTGGATTACCATTTAAATCAAAACCCGTCGCTAATACCTGATTAAATTCGGTTGCTAGGTTTTGTGCCATCTCATCAAGGGCTTGTTGGGTCGGTTTTAAGGTTTCTTTGAGATAGTTATCAAATGATCCTAACTGCCCTCCTAACTCACCTGTAACAGCAAAGGTTTGCCCAGAAAAATTAATTTCGATGTTCTTAATAAACGGCTCATTAACTATCGGAGTCGATTTTAATTGCGCAGCATCACTACCTAAAATCAAAGGCTGACCAGATGCCAGAGTAACTTGTAGGCTACCATCTGGTTGCTGAGTTGAACTGATCTCTACCACTTCAGAAAGTTGTTTAATTAATACATCACGTTCATCAATAAGCTGAGAAGGATTACCGCCTGTCGCTTGTGTCTCTACAACGCGGTGGTTTATATCTGCAATATTGTTCATTAAGCTGTTAGCATGCTCAATAGACGCCGTAGCCTTGTCACTAATACGCTTACCTTGGCCATGTAAAGATTCAGACAAAGTATTAAAGCGACGAGATAACGCTTTAGCTTCATTAATAATTTGCTGGCGATTAGGGGTAGATTCCGGTTTAAGTGTCGCGTCATTTAACGCCGAATATAAAGAATCAAGACCTGCACTAATATTAAAGCCCTCTCCACCTAATAGGCTTTCGAGCATCGTCATACTGTCTAAATTCGCATTGCTTGCTGCCTGTTGGCTGGTTGCTGCCCATGTTTGTTTTACAATGAATTGATCTGATATACGTCGAATACTGGCAATTTCAACACCACTTCCCGCACTTAATATATCGTTGCCAGCAAGAGCGCTCATCATCGCCTGCTGTCGACTAAATCCAGGCGTATTAACATTAGCAATATTATGAGCAGTAACATCAAGCGCCGTTTTATTGGCATTTAATCCTGTTAAACCAATATTAATCATATTCATAGCGATTACTGCTCCTTGTAAGATTGCAATGATTGTTGAAAAGCAGTACACGTTCGCATTGCCAATTGATCGGCCGCTTCATTATTAACAGGCTTTGGTGTGTCTTGTTTTTCCAGTGCTTGATGAGTTAATGCGGCACTATTTTGAACATCATTAAATCCTTGGTTAGGATTTAACTGTTTCATCAACATTTCTTTAATGCCTGTTTGCTGTTGTTTCGCCATTTCAATTGCCAACTGACCATCATAAAAATCGCGATAGACACTCTGTTGTTTGCTGGAAAATGGATTATCTTCATCAGCCAAGACATCACTACTACTTCGCATTTGGCGTAAAACCATTTGTAAAAACATCGCTTCAAATTGCCCAGCAACCACTTCTAAACCTTGCTCATCAGATAGCGAATGTTTGATTTGCTGCAAACCATTATTATCATGGTATAGAACATTATTTTTGTTAATTGTGCTGATATTGTCGTCGATCTTCATCTAACTCTCCTAAATCACTACCAGCTCTGCATTCAATGCGCCTGCTTCATGTAGCGCCTGCAAAATAGACATAAGATCATCAGGTGACGCACCTAAACTGTTCACGGCATTTACGATAGTATTAAGCTCAGTCCCTTCAGGCCAAATATACATTTGTGCCTCATCTTGGTTGATATCAACTTTAGAATTATTAACTCGCTCTGTTGTGCCTTGACTAAAGGCATTGGGCTGGCTGATTTGATCACTTTCTGAAATCGTCACTGTAAGATTACCGTGGCTCACAGCCGCTTCACTAACACGGACATTTTTGCCAACCACAACCGTTCCTGTTCTCGCATTAAATACCACCCGCGCAGCTTTTCTCCCTGTCATCACTTTTAAGTCTTCCAACATCGACATAAAAGTCACCCGCTGTTGTAAGTCTTGTGGCGCGCGCATTTCCACTCGACCTTTACTGATCGCAGTCGCCACTTTTGGGCCGAAAGTCGCGTTTATTGCACGGGAAATATTTTTCGCTGTAGTAAAGCTCGGTTGGCGTAAATTTAACGTGACAATGCTGCTGTTATTAAAGTCTGTCGGTATTTCTCGCTCTAACGTTGCACCATTAGGAATGCGTCCTGTTGTGGGTGTATTGACCGTGATTTTTGAGCCACTTTGCCCTTCTGCTTTTACCCCTCCAACAACAACATTCCCCTGTGCAACAGCATAAACTTCACCATCGATACCTCTAAGTGGCGTCAATAATAAAGTACCGCCACGTAGGCTTTTTGCATCACCAATAGATGAAACAACAACATTGAGCTCTTGGCCAGGTCCCGCCATCGCTTCAACGGTAGCCGTCACACTCACTGAAGCGACATTTTTAAGCTTTGGATCGATCCTATCGCCAATTTGTACCCCAAATTGACGCAGCATATTGGTGATAGACTGGCTGGTAAATTTCACTTGATTTCGATCTCCTGAGCCATCAAGACCAACCACCAAACCATAACCCACCAGCTGATTTGAGCGTATGCCTTGCACATCCACTAAATCCATCATAGGTACTGCTGTTTTAGCGCTAACGTTAAGCGGCATCCAACCAAACGTCACACACAAAAAAGAAAGGATAAAATAAACCATTTTTTTCATTAGAAAGGCATCCATGGGCTAGTGAAAAATTGTGTTAACCAGCCTGCAGCATTGCTATCAGCCAGTGCGCCTCTGCCAGAATAAGTGATCCTCGCATCACCAATACGTTGAGAAGACACTTGGTTATGACGATTAACATCATCAACCCGAACCACGCCCGTTAAGCGTATGTATTCATCCCCTTGATTAAGTCGGATCCACTTTTCACCTCTAATCATCAGCACACCATTTGGTAATACTTTATGTACAGTGACAGTAATTGCCCCTTGAAGCTTATTGCCTTGAGTGCTGGCAGCAGTGCCATCAAAACCTCGATCACCGCTAACACTGGCTGAGAGATCATCAAAGGTTTTATTACCTAATGTCGGCGCTGCAAATTCAATTGAAGAGGATTTACCAAACTTGGTATTGGCTTTTTTGCTTGACTGCGTTTGCTCATCCAACTCTACCGTTAATACATCGCCGACCCGATAGGCACGGCGATCTTGAAACAAGGTCATCGAATAATTATGGCGATACAAGCTGCCATGCTTGGCTTCAGGTAAGCTGTAATCAAGATCCGGTGGCGCAAATGCAGCATCATTAGGTTCAGGCGGAATAAATTCTTCACGCACTGCACAACCTGATACAAAAGCGAGAAAACATAGCAGCATTAAAAGCGTCTTCATCCTCACTCCCTATACGGCTTGAGCGACAAATTTCAGCATGTCATCAGCAGCAGACACTACTTTGGCATTCATTTCATAAGCGCGTTGAGTGGTGATCATATCAACCATTTCTTCAACCACTTGCACGTTCGAACCTTCTAGCGCCCCTTGTTTCAAACTACCTGCGCCATCAGTTCCTGCAATCATCTCTTGCGGCTGACCACTGGCTTGTGTTTCTTTATAAAGGTTACCGCCAACCGCTTCTAAGCCTGCTGGATTAATAAATTTCGCTAAGGTAATTTGTCCCAACTCTTGCGGCTGAGGATCCCCTGCAAGCGTCGCCGTGACAATGCCATCAACGCCAATAGATATCGTATTCGCTTCTTCAGGTATTTGAATTTGCGGTTGAAGTGGCAGACCTTGTCCGTTCACCATTAAGCCTTCAGAATTAACGTGAAACTGTCCATTACGGCTAAACATCACTTCACCATCGGAATTTTCTATTTGGAAAAAGCCCGATCCCATTACAGCAAGATCCAACTGTTGTTGGGTATTTTGTGAATTCCCTTGCGTAAACACTTTTTGTGTACCGACTACACGCACACCACTACCAAGCTGAACTCCACTCGGTAATTGATTTAACTGATCAACTTGTGCGCCTGGTTGACGTTGAATGCTGTAAAATAAATCTTCAAAAACAACACGATCACGCTTAAAACCTACCGTATTAACATTGGCAAGATTGTTGGAAATCGCAGTCATTTTTGTATCTTGTGCTGCCATTCCTGTTTTACTGACCCAAAGTGCTGAATGCATGATGACTCTCCTTGTAGTTATTGCGTCCTACGTGATTAACGTGGGTTCATTAAGCGGGTTCCAGCTTGTGCTAATGTTTCTGCGGTTTTCATCATTCGCACTTGCATTTCAAAGTTACGAGTTAACGACATCACACTGACGAGCTCATTAATTGCCGACACATTACTGCCTTCTAAATGCCCAGCCGTCATCGCTACACTCGGGTCTTGAGCAAAGACTTGATCATTCACTGGATGTAACAAGCCATCACTTTGTTTTTGCAGTTGATTAAAGTCCGGATTAACCAACTTTAATTGTCCGACTTCAAGCTTGGCACCACCGCCAGGAGGTACCACAGTCACCACACCCTTATCACTGATTTCCACATCTTGATGTTCTGGTAGCACTAAGGCTTCCCCTTCAGACATCAATGGAAAACCGTTAACTCGCATCATGCCTTGATCATCAACACGAATGTTGCCAGCACGGGTATAGGCTTCATTACCAGCGACTGTTTGTACGGTAAAAAAACCATCGCCATTAATTGCAATATCCAGTGCGCGCCCTGTTTTGATTACATCCCCTGCATCAAAACGTGTCGCTGCTGAATTAGTCACAACCATAGTGCGACCATCAAATCCCGCGCCCTGTAACGGGATGCTTTTCACCCGCTCCATATCCGCACGAAAACCTGCTGTGTCAGCATTTGATAAGTTATTTGAACGCACGTGCTGGGCTTTCATCACTCGGCTTGCGCCACTGGTTGCGGTATATAAAAAACTATCCATAACAGCCTCTCACTACACCGCGTTAAAGAGTGATTGAGTTAATTTATCTGACGTCGAAATAGTTTTAGCATTCGCTTGATAGTTGCGCTGAGCGGTCATTAGACTTACCAGTTCGCTAGTAAGATCAACATTTGAGCCTTCTAAAGCGCCAGCAACTAATCCACCTAAGGTCCCCGTACTTGGCGCACCATTAACAGGAGCACCCGAGCTGAAACTTTGGATCCAAGAAGTACCATTGGTTTTTACCAATCCTTGAGGGTTAGCAAAATCAGCCAGCATCACTTGACCTTGTAACTGAGATTGCCCATTAGTGTAAGTGGCAAACACCATCCCGTTATCTTCAACACGCACACCAGCAAGTTCACCCGAGGTATAGCCATTCGGCGCATTGGTACTCACGCCAAAATCCGCACCAAACTGGGTTGTGCCTGCAATATCAATATTTATATCCGCCGCATCCGCACCTGCAGGGTTGAAATTCACAGCGAAAGGAGTCGTTGGTGATTGCAATGTACCGTCGGTATTGAAAACAACATTTTGGGTTTGCGTCGGGGTCGCCGCACCATCAACGACCACATTCACCTGCCACTCATTGGCATTGGTTTTTGTGAAATACTGTGTAACGGTGTGGGGGTTGCCTAAAGAATCATAAACTTTAGAGGTATAAGACGAGTTAAAGCTGTCAGTCGCATTAGGATCGAAAGGATTAATAGCAGGATCAATCACACTAGAACGGGCATCTAAGTTAGCCACAAAAGCAAGCTCATCTGTCGCTTTTGCCGGCAGTGAAGCGGTAGTGATTTTTAAATTCCCTACCGCGCCTGCTTGTAAATTGTTATTCGCATCAACGGTATAGCCTTGAAGTTTGGCACCATTATTACTAACAATGTTGTTATCTTTATCAGAACCAAACACACCTGATCGGGTATATAAGGTTTGCCCAGTATGATCTTTAGTAACAAAAAATCCGCTTCCCGAAATCGCCAAATCTAACGGTCGACCGGTCCCGGTAATTGAACCTGTTTTATCAAAATTCTGCGAAATAGCTGCTACTTCAACCCCTCCTGCTTGCATACCATTGTATACCGCTGAAAATTCAGTACGTGACTCCTTAAAGCCCGAGGTAGAAACATTGGCAATATTATTACTAATAGTATTTAACTGAACATTGGTTGCGTCTAATCCACTTAATGCGATATCAAAACTCATAACTTCCTCTTTTCTTCATTCCTTGATTACTTTCGTTCACGGTTTAAACCAAGCGAAAGCTTAAATAGATTTACTCGCCAAACTGGCTAATTTGATAAAACGGTACTCGACCAATACCTTCAACATTTACCAACGCGGCACCACCATTAGAGGGCACACGAACCTGTGACACTTCTCCTGCAAGCAAAACACTGGGTTGTGGTAAATCTTTCGCGACCTCAACACTGATCTGGTATTGCCCTTTAGCCAAACCCAATGCGTTAGGATCAATCGTAAATTCCACTTCACCTTTATTTTTAGGGCCTAACGGCATGGTTTTCTTGTTACCAACAAGATCAGTTAGAACAATCGAGACGGTGCTCGATGCATGATCTAATTCAATTCGCCCTTGCTGCTTAGCATCCGTTAATTCAACCTCACTGCCTTCAACATACACGGTTTGCCCTACTAACCCAGCCGTTGACAGAACTTGCATGTTATCCAGTAAAACCATGCTGTTTTGCATCAACTTCGCCATGTTCTCAGTACTTTCAACCTGAGAAAATTGTGCTAATTGCCCGACGTATTCAGTACCATCAAGCGGATTTAACGGATCTTGGTTTTGAATTTGAGCCACCATTAAATTAATGAATTCATTTTTTAATGAGTTAGCATCGTTAGCATTATTCGGGTTACCCGCGACAGCCATATTGGTCGACTCAATCGCAGGCACATCGGTACTCAGTGCGTTAAATTGTGCAATGGTCATCAGTTACCCTCACCTAAACGAAGCAACCCTTGCTGCATGCTTTTCACATTACTCAACACTTCAACATTGGTTTCAAAACTGCGAGTTGCTGACATCATGTCTGCCATTTCTGCGACTACATCTATATCAGGGTAATAGACATATCCCTCTTCATTGGCCAGTGGGTTACTCGGCTCAAAGCGTTTTTCAGCCTCTCCAGCATGTTGAACCACATCCATAATGCGTACTTCAGCACTCGGATAGTCTGCTTGATCTCCAGTTAATTGAGTTTTGTTGTAAACTGTGGCGAATACAGGTTTTAAAGCCTTGTAAGCATCGTTGGGATTGGCTGCGACTGCATCGGCATTCGCTAAATTACTTGCGACAGTATTTAAACGTATGGTTTGCGCATTCATTGCGGAACCCGCAATGGAATAAATATCAGTAAATGCCATTATTAACGTCCTTTAATCACGGCAGCTAAACCCTTAAATTTCATATTCATAAACGTTAAGCTGCTCTGAAAATCCATGTTATTTTTAGTAAACTTCGCCTGTTCAACACTGAGCTCCACCGTGTTGCCATCTTTCGAATTTTGGTAAGGCACAGCGTAACCATCAGACACCACCAATTGGGTCGGTGATTTTTGTACTTTTCCAACCTCTATTTGACTTACAATGGCATCAAAGCGAATATCTTTTGCTAGGTATCCAGGGGTATCGACATTTGCTAAATTACTGGCAAGCACCTTGGCTCTTTGCACCCGAAAGTCGAGCGTTTGAGGATGAACACCGAGTGCATTTTCAAAACTTATTGCCATTAACCACTCCTTAGACAGTACAACCAAGATTGCAATAGAGTGTATTAATCCAAAATACGTGCCATAAATATAAGCATTAATATTCAATAAGTTAAAACCACAACGGAACAGGAACTTCCCCCTCAGGGAAGCAGTACGGAAAGGAAAATCTGTGACTTTTTTACGCCTTACTTTATTACTTTGTTTACTGCTTTCTTGCTGGGCCAATGCTGAGCAACAAAATCTGACGTCTCAAGCACAAAAACTCGATACCAACGCATTAACAGAAGAGCTAAAAGAAACAGTCAATAAAGAGATCCAGCAATATAGCAAGCGCCATCATTGGTCGAACGGAGTCAGTAAAATTAAAGTACAACTGCCAGCTGCAGCAGCCTCATTACCTGTTTGTCCAACTACCTTCATGATTGCTAGCCAAGATAATCAACAACAGCCCATTGGACGCTTAAAAAAACAAATAACGTGTGAAAGCTCAACGGTGAACTGGCGACTAAATGCTACGGTTTACGTCCAATTAACACTTCCAGTAATAATTGCCCGCACGTTAATCCATCGCGACGAGGTTATTACGAGGGACATGCTAGATAGCCAAAATCTGCAGCTTAAAGTACCTAAGCACATCATCACTGATGCGGATCAAGTGATAGGCTTACATACCATCCGTCAAATTCGCCAAGGGCAGCTGATTACTGAAAACTTGTTAAAAAAGCCGTTTCTTATTAATAAAGGGGAGCAAGTACTGATTGTCGCTAAGAAAGGTAAGTTTGAAGCATCAACCAAGGGAGTGGCTTTAGAACATGGAAAAATGCACGAACAAATAAAAGTGAAGAATACGGCGACTCAAAAAGTCATTCATGCTCGTGTTTTTGCGCAAGGAAAAGTAGAAACAATATTTTAAAAGCTGCAAAAGAAAATCCTAATATCTTGAGGTTTCAAGAAAACATGAAACGAAAAACCTTTTATCAAAATATCAGACCTATAGCCTCAAAGTTAATGGGTCTCACTTTGTCAAACAAGACCATCTTACAACAAAAAAAGCTCTGACTTTCATCAGAGCTTTAAACATGTCTATTTATACTTACTTAAGTTGTAGTGGCAAAAGCAATTACAGTAGACGGTTTCCGTTGGCATCGATGATGACTTCACCATCTTCTTTAATTAGTGGTCCTTTCGGCCAGTTTTCTAGCACATCTAAGACCGCTTCACTAGGGCGACACAGTTTTACACCTTTTGCCGTACATACGATTGGGCGATTCACCAATACAGGGTGTTCTAGCATTGCTTCTAAAATCACGTCGTCTGATACGCTTTCATCTAATAAACCAAGCTCTTTAGCTGGCGACTTACTGGTACGTAATGCGGTACGTGGGGTTAAGTTTGCCGCTGCAAATAACGCTTGAAGCTGAGGTTTCGTCCACCCTTCTTGAATGTATTCAATCACTACAGGCTCATAGCCTGCATCTTGGATAATTTGCAGCACATTTCTTGAGGTACCGCATTCTGGATTATGGTGAATAACAACCATGTTTTTACTCTCCGTGTACTTTTGAAATAGTGTTTGATGCAGTTTCGTTTTCATCAAACCAATGACGGGTTCGGTTAGCAAACCATACTAAAGACAACATAACAGGTACTTCCACCAGCACGCCAACCACGGTGGCAAGAGCTGCACCTGAGTGTAAACCAAACAATGAAATTGCAACGGCTACCGCTAATTCAAAGAAGTTAGAGGTACCAATCATACAAGCGGGTGCTGCAATGTTATGGGCTAACTTCATGCGTTTTGCAGCCCAGTAAGCAATAGCAAAAATCGCATAGGTTTGAATTAACAATGGAATCGCAATTAATACAATCGCTTCAGGGTTAGCGATAATTGTTTCAGCTTGGAAACCAAACAATAAAACCACTGTTGATAACAAACCAATGATTGACCAAGGTTTTAGCTTGGCTAATAGGCTATCTAAACGAGAATGGTCGTTTGATTTATCTAACGCTTTACGAGTAATGGCACCCGCCACTAATGGGATCACAACATAAAGTACTACTGATAACACTAGGGTATCCCAAGGCACAGTAATGTCTGTCACGCCTAGCAAGAATGCAGCAATTGGTGCGAAAGCAAAGATCATGATCAGATCGTTAACTGATACTTGTACCAAGGTGTAGTTCGCATCACCTTTAGTCATTTGGCTCCACACAAATACCATTGCGGTACAAGGTGCAACACCCAATAAGATCATACCTGCGATGTATTGAGAAGCGGTTTCTGGGTCAACCCAAGAGGCGAAGAAAACTTTGAAGAATAACCAACCTAGAAATGCCATAGAAAATGGTTTTACTAACCAGTTAATCACTAGCGTTAGTACTAGGCCTTTCGGTTTTTTACCCACATCTTTGATCGATGAGAAATCAATCTGCATCATCATTGGGAAGATCATTAACCAAATTAATACCGCAATGACGATATTAACGTGCGCGTATTCTAACGATGCCACCACACTAAATAATTGTGGGATTGCACTGCCAAGAATAATACCGGCAATAATGGCAGCCCCAACCCATACGGTTAAGTAACGTTCAAACAGTCCCATTTTATTACCCTTCTTTTTGGTTTACACGTTGCATTAATTGCTCTGCACTTTCGACACGTTCTGAATAACGATCGACTAAGAAATCACTGTTATCGCGGGTTAATAGCGTGAATTTGACTAGCTCTTCCATAACATCAACGATGCGGTTGTAGTAACCAGATGGCTTCATACGATCATTATCGTCAAACTCTAAAAACGCCTTCGCTACTGATGATTGGTTAGGGATAGTCACCATACGCATCCAACGACCCAATACACGAAGCTGATTTACTACATTGAATGACTGAGAACCGCCACACACTTGCATTACCGCCAGTGTTTTCCCTTGAGTAGGACGAACAGCCCCCATTGAAAGTGGGATCCAATCAATTTGTGCTTTCATAATGCCAGTCATTGAGCCATGTCGCTCTGGTGAGCACCACACTTGCCCTTCTGACCAGATCACAAGATCTCTTAACTCTGCGACTTTGGGGTGCGTTGGATCTTCTGCATCAGGCAGTGGTAATCCTTCTGGATCAAAAATACGGACTTCTGCGCCCATTTTTACTAATAATCGCGCTGATTCTTCAATCACTAACTTACTAAAAGAACGCTTACGTAATGATCCATAAAGCAACAGAATACGTGGTTTATGGGTTGATTTCGGCGCAACTAAATCTTCTGATGTCGTAACATTGAACTGGTTTTCATCAAGATTTGGTAACGATAAGTCTTTAATTTCCATCTTATGGCCTATGTATAAACAGTCTTTAACCCTGTCACTAATCGATATGTAATTAGCAACTAGAACAATCTGATTCGAGTCGAGATAAACAGTCTTCTAAATATTTATTACTGTTTTGTGACGATGTTGAAATTATCTCGCTCATCCAAGGTGGTATTGTCGGATTCAGTCGGTAATACACCCATTTTGCTCGGCGCTCATCGACCAACAACCCAGTACGACGTAATTCTGCTAAATGACGAGACACTTTAGGCTGGCTAATATCTAATGCTTGTTGTAAATCACATACACAAAGCTCCCCTTTCAAGCTAAGGAGCATTAATACTTTAAGACGAGTGTCATCAGCCATTGATTTGAAGAAAGATAGTGTTTCCATAAACTCACATACGATTTTTCATATATATGATTTTTAATATATGTAGATATACTTTTAATGTCAACAATGAACCAAGAGTAAAAAAGCGTTTGTTCGATGTATGTAAATCTTCAGGGAGGGAAAGATGATTGTAGAATAGTTAAAGTGGGATATCAGACTATAACCATATCCCGCCAATAGGCAGTGTTAAGCGGTTTACTCTATCGTATTACATTGTTTCTCAATGTAATTATAGCTATGGCCTGCATCTAAACAGCGATCAATGGTCACGAATTCATGGAACGTTTTTACCGCATAAGCAAAGACTAATAGCAGCGTCACTCTTATCGTGACATCAACCCAACTCCCCCTTCCCCAGAGAGCTTTATTCTTTGGTTTCATAATCCTTTATCCTTTTCTATAGCGGCTATATAGCGTTCTAGTGACACCAATAAAAATACAAAACACCTATAATTTATTACTAGGCGTTCGCTTCGCTTTTTGATTTAACCAATGATCACTGTCTATCTGGGTATTCTTTCTTGGTGGTGGTGTTTTCTTGCTTGTTTTCTTCACAGGCTCTGTCACATCAGGTTGACGACGCTTTTTTATACCCTGTTTTTTGGTCGGTTTTTCTTCGATGGTGTCATCTTCAATCATACTGTCGTCTTCGTCATTCTCACTATCTTGCATTGATTGATAAGTGTTAAAGCGATTTTTAAGAAGAGAGAAATAACTGCCATGTGATTTCTTTTTTCGTTTTTTTATAACAAGTAAATTAAAGACAAGAAACAAAATTATAAAGGGAACAAACCACAGTACATCACTAAACATTAAGTTGTCCTCCTTTAAGTTTAAACAAATTCATTTTTATTATATCTATTATAACGCAATATTTTCATAAACTTAGTAAAAAATAATAAGTAGCTCTATTGTTTAATCAAGCTAAATGCTTATTAACATATGAATAGCTCGTATTATAGATAAATAGCAAAGCGAGATGTTAGAATCATGTATTGTTCTTATTCGTTAGCATTCTATCGATCATTGCTGCATCCTAACTTGAGACACGACATTATTAAGATTTGCAATCAGAGAATTCTCATGAAATTGATACCTACCCCAATCATTGTTTTAAGCCTTTTTTTACTAGTAGGTTGCGTAACTGAAAGTGTGAGAGTTGTACCCAAAAAAGTCAGTGTAAATGCAGGCATTGACTTTAATCCGTGCGGGAGTGAGGTAAAAGGTTATCAATTCTCACCTCAAGGTATGATCACGATTTCTTGCGTAAACGGGATGGTTTATTCTGTTCGCAATCAAAAAGAGTTAAAAAAATTAAAAGAAAATGTTATCAAGTGTCAAGAAAATGGCATTAATGATTATTCAGTTTGTTTAACTGTTAAAAGAAATAAGATTAAAGATGAAATTAAATCTAAAAATTAAATGTAGATTTTTAGTCAAAATTAATTATCTTTCTTTTTACCTTAAAAAAAACCATATTTTCCTTAAATTTCAAAACACCTGAAAAGTCAAAAAAATGACACGTTCGGCGTTATTTTTTAATAAAAACTCACGAATAGCGAATATATGACCCAGTTTTATGCATAATATGCATTTATGGTAACTTTAATTCTATTCCTAACTCTAACGTTATTAATTAATTTGTATATGCTAACAACAAATTAAACTATTAGAGTTATGCCATGCTATTAAATAAAAAGACCTATTTATTAATGTCACTTTTTTCATTACCAGCTTTCGCTCAGCCTCTTAATTTAAGTGATAATTCCTCTAATGCAACAATGAATACGAATAATGTTGTTTTAGGCCAAGGTGCCTCTGTTACGCAAAGTAATAATTCTGTTGCAATTGGTTATGCATCATCAGCGAAAGGGGAATCGAGTGTTGCTGAAGGTTACTCATCCAGTGCTAATGGTAATGCTGCGATAGCTATGGGGATTGCAGCAAAAAGCCAAGGTGATCAATCCGCCTCTTTTGGCTCTAATGCACAAACAAACGGTAATAGTTCATCTTCATTTGGCTCTGGTGCTAGTGCAACAGGCGTTCAAACTGAAGCATTTGGATCTACAGCCAATGCTGATGGCAATGCTTCTATTGCCTTTGGCTCTAGTGCTAAAGCCACTGGGTATTCAACGACGTCGTTGGGTACCAGTAGTGTAGCGAAAGGTACATATGCAATGGCTATGGGTACAAGTAGCCATGCTGACGGTAACTATTCGATGGCATTAGGGACTAAAGCGGCTGCGGGTGAAAAAGATATTACAATTGGTAACTATGCGACTGCATCAGGCAAACCAGGTTCTATTGCGATTGGCAATCAATCTGTTTCTACTGATGGCCAAGTATCATTTGGTAGCGATAAGATCCAGCGTCGTTTAGAGCATATTCAAGCCGGTATAGCACAAACAGATGCGGTTAACGTAAGTCAGTTACATCAAGGTATTTCACAAGCAAATAAGTATACTGATACTCAAGTAGCATCAACATTAAACCAAGCAAAGAGTTATACCAATACTTCAGCGGCTAACACTTTACACCAAGCTAATGAGTATACCGATACTTCAGCGTCTAACACTTTACATCAAGCTAATCGATATACCGATGATAAAACAGCAGCAGCCGTTAAACAGGCTAACCATTATTCAGATATTGACGCTAATAATGCCGTAAATAAAGCTGACCATTATGCGGATCAAAGTTCGGCATCAACACTCAATAAAGCTAATAGCTATACCGATCAACGTTTTGGTGAACTTAGCCAAGATATAAACAAAGTACATAACGAAGCCAATGCTGGTACTGCAAGTGCAATGGCGATGAGTGCAATCCCTTTCCGTCAAGGCTATCACTATACCATTGGCCTAGGTACGGCAAATTACGATAACCAATCTGCAATTGCATTAGGTGGTAAATTTGATGTTGGACAACGAGGCATCATTACTGTTGCTGCATCTGACGACTCAGAGCATGATACGGGTATTTCTGCTGGTGTCGGCATTGGTTTCTAGATTACGCCATATTTTTACTGAAAATAATAAGATCCCAGACTCAATAATCACGTCCATCCGTAATCATTATTCGGATGTGCGTGGTTGCCACCACCAGTGATAAAAGCGTCTTATTATAGATTGAACATCTTGTAATATTAAATACAGTGATGGAACTAATAATAAGGTCACAACGGTGGCAAATAAAATCCCAAAAGCTAATGATGTTGCCATCGGGATCACGATCTGTGCTTGTAAGCTATCTTCTAATAAAATAGGCGCTAGACCAAAAAAGGTCGTTAATGACGTTAATACAATCGCCCTAAATCGAGCACATCCTGCATCAATGACCGCTTGTTGTAATGCAACGCCTTGCTTTAATGCTCGATTAATAAATGTGACTAAAACTAACGAGTCATTTACCACTACCCCGGCTAACGCCAAAATACCAAACACACTGAGTAAATTAAGGGTAAGTCCAGCTAAATAATGCCCAGCTATTGCGCCGATAATACCAAATGGGATCACTGACATAATAATCAGTGGCTGGCTATAAGATCGCAGCGGAATCGCCATTAGAGCGAAAATAGTAAGCAGTGCCAGTAAAGAATCACGAATTAAACTACCTTTAGTATTTTTTTCATCTTTTGCTCGACCATCTAACGCTATCTTAATATCGGGGTATTGCTGTTGTAATTTGTCGAGTTTATTTGTCAAAATATCATTATAGATATCAGAAGGTGCTGTTTGTGCTTTATCAACATTAGCAGACACAATCACAGAACGTTTACGATCAACTCGATTGATGTTGGTATAAGAAGATTCAATATTAGCCGTAGCAACCTCTGTAAAAGGAACAAACTTGCCATTTGGTAACCTCACCTTCATATTCTCCAAATATCCAATCGTACTGCGTTCTTGTTGTGGATAACGGACCATGACTTTAACTTCTTCATTATTGCGCAAAACACGCTGTGCTTCGTAACCAAAAAAAGCATGACGAACTTGGTTAGCTAACGCTGATAATGACAAGCCTAATGCTTCCCCTGCTGCGGTTAATTGTAATTTCACTTCAGGTATTGGTGATGAGAGATCATCTTTAATATTCAACGTGCCATCATACTCAGATAACAGTTGTTGCATTGCTTTCGATGCGGCAGTAAGTTCCGTTAAATTTTCGCCTTTTAAACTAAACTGTAAATCACTTTGCTTACGATCAATCGAGGCATCATAGGTGATATTTTTCACTCCGACCAAAGGCGGCATTTGTGCTTTCCATTGTTTTAATATTTCAAAGCTACTGATCGGTAACGTTTCTGTTTTATGAAGCTCTGCTAAGATAAATAAATCTTGGCGATTCGCCATATTCATAAAAGTGTGTTTCACCACATTCACACCCAACTCTTGATATATTTTGGCATCAGCTTGATACAATGCATCTTCTATTTGAGCCGCAACACGTGCGTTATTTTCATCGGAAGAAGACACGTCCATATCTACATTCACTTGAATATAATCAGATGGAAGGTTAGGGAAAAAGACCCATCGCAATTGGCCACTCACAACAAGTGCGATAGCAAGCATTAAGATGCCAGAAAAAGTCGCTAAGACACTATAGCGATGCCTCGTACACACGGTAATAAATCGACGATAGTTATGATTAATAAACCGATCGACTGCGCTATTAAAACGCAATTTTAAGCGTGAAAGTAAATGAGGTGCCTTACTCGGCGGTGTTAAACGCATACGCGCTAAATGAGCCGGAAGGATAAGTTTTGACTCAATCAAAGAAAAGCTTAAACAAAGCAATACAATCCAAGCAATGGCTTTAAAAAATTCAGTTCTGGGCGCATCCGAAATAAGCATCGGGATAAACGCCGCCATCGTCGTTAAAACACCAAATGTTGCTGGAATCGCAACGTTTTTTACGCCTTTAATGACATTTTCGATTCTCTGGCCTTTGTCTTTTACTTCGGTATAAACACTTTCCCCCACCACTATTGCATCATCAACAACTATCCCTAGCACTAAAATAAAACCAAACAGCGAGATAAGATTAATTGATACCGCAATAAACGGTGTTGGCATAAACAAAAGGGTACCAAGAAAACAAAATGGGATCCCTAATATGACCCAAAACGCAACGCGTATATCAAGGAAAAGAGCCAGAATAACAAAGACTAATACGCCACCATATAGCATATTGGAAAGCATCATATTCAAACGCCCTTCCAAATAATGTGACATATCTCCCCATGTATCGAGATAGACTCCCGAAGGTAATTGGGCTTGTCTTTTGACTATATATTCACTGACTTGTTGTGAGATTTTAGTCGCATCTTCATCTGTTAAGTTCCGTACTTGAATGACTGCGGCTCGTTGGCGATTAAAACGATTTAAAATCCGATTTTCAACAAAACCATCTGAAACAGTGGCTACATCTGATAATAATAATCGGCTCCCATCTGAGCGTGTCCGTAAAACAATCGATGAAAACGCATCACCGCTATAAAGTTGACCGTTAGTTCGAACCAATAAATCACCATCTTTGGCTTTAATAATGCCACCGGGTAAATCTATAGATCGCTGTTGAACGACATTTGCAACTTGCTCAAAGGTTAAGCCATATTTTCTTAGTGCATTTTCAGAGACATCTATCGCTATTTCATAATCTTTTACGCCTGAAACTACAACGTCAGAAGCACTGGTTTGGAGTAAAATATCGTCTCGAATTTGTTTGCCATATTCTTTTAATTGCCGTTCATTGAGATTGCCATAAAGCGAAATGAACATAACATTACTGGTAAATTCAGCTCGCTTGATTAAGGGCTTTTCCATATTGACTGGAAACGTCGTGATAGCATCAATTTGTTGTTTGACATCATCTAACACTTTCTCAAGATCGGCCCCCGTATCAAGCTCTAGAGTCAATGAAGCCAACCCTTGGGAAGCGACAGATTCAATGCGTTTGATGTTTTTTACATTATCGAGCGATTGCTCAATTTTAATATTAATGCTTTGCTCTATATCTTCAGGAGATGCGCCTGGATAACTTGCCGTGATCATAATGCGATTCAAAGCAAAAGCGGGGAAAATTTCTTTATTAATTAAACTAATAGAAAATAAGCCACCTAAAATAACAAGCAACATAAGTAAATTGGCAGCAACATGATTATGGGTAAACCAAGCAATTAATCCTTTTGCTTTCATCGCTATTCTCCCTTATTCACGACTTTAGGATTTACCACTTTTTTATCGGCAGCCATTAGCGGTGAAATATCAGGGGAATAGCTTTTACTCATCACCGTTGTGACTTCAGTACCATCAATTAAGCTATCAGGGCTTATTAAGGAAACTAACTCTCCATCTTTTAGCCCCCCGATAATATAAGCGTTCTCTTTATCTGAACGGACAACATGCACCTTTCGAGTTGTGACTTTATTATCAGCATCAACCACAATGACCTGCTCAGATCGTACAACGTGTCGAGGTAACTTAATCACATCACTGACTTTCCGTCCTTGGATCTTTGTTGTTACGAATGTACCAAATTGCAAAATTGGTAGTGAGAACGACGCTGAATTGTTGACGAGGGGTGAATGACGGTTATAAGGATCATTAACTTCTGCGACGAGATAAATCATTCGATTGCCTTTGTCAATTACACCTTCATTACGCACTAACTGTGCCGCCCAATGAATAACTTTCACTTCGTTATATTGAGATTCTAAGGTGATCTTTGTTGTTTCAAGACCGGGTAAATCAAGATAAGCCATAGATTGCGGCGTGATAGGTAAGCGAATTTCAGCCGTTTGCGTACCATACAACTCACCAATTAACTTACCTTTCGTTACATAACTACCGATATTGATTTCTTTAGCTGTCACTAAACTATCGAAAGGGGCACGTATTTCTGTTTTAGTCAGATTGCGTTTAGCACGCTCTACAGCAGCTTGAGCAAACTTTACATTAGCTTCTTCTTGTTTGCGTTGAGGCTCGCGTAAACCAAGAGACGTTTTTTTATTCGGAGAAACATCACGTAAAATCTTTTTAGCAACTTTTCCTCGCGCAATTTCTTCTTTTAATTTCGCTTGAGCTTGTGCCAGTGTCGCTTCAGCTTGAGCAAGATCAGCATGATAGTCGCTATCATCTAAGCGTGCTAATAACTCTCCTTTCGTAACGAACTTGCCCACAGCAAAGTCAGGAGAAATATATTTAACCGAGCCCACTACTTCAGAGACAACTTCAGCTTTTTGCTTGGGTTCAACAATTCCATATGAACCTACGGTGAGTTGTACATCTTGTTTTTGTATTTTAATGACTTCTAAAACAGGAGCCTGCACAGTGACTTTTTGCTGCTCTGGGCGTTTTTTGGTATTAATCAACAGCACTGATGCCACAATAAATATTGTAATAATAACCAAAGGTAGTAATCGTCTTACCATTACATGCATGCTTTTAATCCCTAATCAGCGCATTTCAATAATCAGATCTTGTTTCTAGTGTAGAGCATAGATGAATGGTCAAAAGTAGAAACATGCGATTAATTTATACGTAATAGAGTGTGAATTTGTTCACTATGTCATTCTTATTTTTGATTATTTATACATTCCATCTGTTAATCATGTGATCTATTAGCAGTACCTTATCTCGTACACACCACCTCACAATAAGCATCAACCCAAGTAATAAACGGTTAAACTTTGCTCATAACTCCCCCTTGAAAATCACTTTCACGCCCTTATTTCTTATTTAGAGAGACTATTTAGTTACACCGATTTACGTTTATTAAACGTGTAAATCGTACATATTTAGATGAAAGTTCAACTTTTTTAGTTATGGTTAACATGTAAAATCAATCAGTTACAAACCAGACAATAAAAAGATTAGAAAAACTTATTAAAATGTATTGACCGAACAACCACGGAAGCATATATTAATTACACGAACTGCCAAATGGAGTTCAAAATGCTAATAAGATTCGCCTGATTAGGGAATGCCTTATTAGTTCTGTTTTATCGGATCACTTAATCGATCCGCTTAGTGTAAAACGACAGCTTTATATAACCTCTGTCAACACTAAGACTATTGCTTATTATTGAGGATAGTTACTATGCGTAATGTAGATTTCACTCCCCTATACCGCCACGCTATTGGTTTTGATCGCTTATTCAACCTTGTTGAAGCAAGCAGCAACAAAGCACAGGCAACCGGATACCCTCCGTACAATATCGAGCAAACTGACGAGAATAATTACCGCATTACAATGGCGGTAGCTGGTTTCTCTGAAGATCGCTTAGATCTTACTCAAAATGAAAATATGCTTGTTGTAACAGGAACTAAGGCTCCTGAAGAAAACAAGAACTTTATCTATCAAGGTATTGCTGAGCGTAACTTTGAACGTAAATTCCAACTTGCAGATTACGTAAAAGTTGTTGGTGCAAATT